>NZ_JBFAOU010000015.1:0-79708 GCF_040675365.1 Catellatospora sp. NPDC049609
CACCGCGCCGCCCCCCACGGCGCGGTGGGGGGCGGCAGGTCCGTCCCGGGCCGCGTCACGGGCCGGGCGGCCGTGCGGCCCGTCGTGCGCGACGCCGTCGACCCTGCCGACGAGCCGGCCGCGGTCGGGCCTGGGAGCAGCGGCAAGGCCGGCCGCCGCAAGTGGCGCAGCATCGTGCTGGCCTCGACGGCGATCGTGGTCATGCTGCTCGGCGGCGCCCTCATCGGCGGCACCTACTTCTACGACTCGGTGCCCGAGCCCGCCGACTTCAGCGAGAACGAGAACACCTTCGTCTACTCCGCCGACGGCGAGCAGATCGCCAAGCTGGGCGGCGAGAACCGCCAGATCGTCGCCGTGTCCACGCTGTCCGACGAGGTGAAGGCGGCGCTGATCGCGGGCGAGGACAAGAACTTCTTCGACCACAGCGGCATCGACCTGTGGGGCATCGCCCGTGCCGCCTGGAACAACCTGACCGGCGGCGAGACCCAGGGCGCCTCGACGATCACCCAGCAGTACGCGCGCAACGCGGCCAAGGACCTGGAGGTCAGCTATGCCCGCAAGCTGCGCGAGGCGGTCATGGCGCGTCGGCTGGAGCAGGAGCACACCAAGGACGAGATCCTCGGCTTCTACGTCAACACGGTGTGGTTCGGGCGGGGCTCGAGCGGTGTCGGCGCGGCGGCGAAGGCGTACTTCGGCAAGCCGGCCGACAAGCTGACGGTCGAGGAGGCCGCGCTGCTGGGTGCGGTACTCAAGCAGCCCGAGCCCAACGAGCGCGACGGCACCAAGGGCTTCGACCCGCACTTCAACCCCGAGGCGGCCAAGGTGCGGTGGAACTACGTCCTCGACAACATGGTCGAGATGGGCCGGCTCGGCGCGCAGCAGCGCGCGGCGATGGCGTTCCCCGGAAAGTCCCTGCGCAGGTATTCGGCCAGCTCCGGCGAGACCGGCGTGCAGGGCACCGGCACCGGTTTCGTGATCCAGAAGTACGTCGACCGCGAGATGGCGGCCTGGGGCATCACCGACTGGCGCAACAAGGGCTACCGGATCACCACGACGATCAACGCCAAGGCGCAGAAGGCGCTGGAGGCGCAGCTGTTCCGCAGCTTCGAGTGGAAGCAGAGCTGCACCGGCAAGGGCGACAAGAAGACCTGCGTGAACGACGTCGACAAGGCGATCGACGTCAAGGGCACGAAGATCAACGGGTACCCCAAGAACGTGATCGCGGCGGGGGTGGCGATCGACCCGAAGACCGGGCGGGTGCTGGCCTACTACGGCGGCTCCGACGGCACCGGCATCGACTACGCCGGCAAGATCAATGAGGGCACCGAGTGGGAGGACGGCGGCCACCCGCCGGCGTCGTCGTTCAAGGTGTACACGCTGGCCGCCGCGATCGACGCGGGCATCTCCCTCAAGTCCACGTGGGACCCGACCCCGATCGTCGCCACCGGCAAGAACAAGAACTGCGACAAGCTGAAGCTGTGCCCGTACGAGGTGGAGAACGCCGGGCGCGACCCGGGCAAGCTCAAGTGCAAGCGCAACTGCACGCTCAAGGACGTCACCCGGATGTCGCTGAACGTGCCGTTCTTCAAGATCGCGAAGAAGGTCGGCCCTGAGAAGGTCGTCAAGATGGCGCACGCGGCCGGCGTCAACACGATGTGGGCGCTGAGCGACGGCAAGGCGCGACACCTCGACGATCCGGCCGCCGACATCAGCCGCGCCTCGTTCGACTACCAGGTCGGTTTCGGGCAGTACCCGATCACGGTGCTGGACCACGCCTCCGGCATGGCCACCTTCGCCAACCACGGCATCTACTACAAGCCGCACTTCGTGATCAAGGTCGAGAAGAAGGACGAGGCGACCGGCAGGTACCGGCTGGTGCCGCACGCCGGTGAGGTCATCCAGGCCGAGCGGCGCATCCGGGCGGAGGTCGCCGATGAGGTCACCGGCGTGCTCAAGACGATGCCCGGCTACTACTACCACCCGCTCACCGGCCGCCAGGCCGCCGCGAAGACCGGCACCTGGGAGAGCAAGGTCAAGGAGAACGCCCACTCCAACGTCTGGACCGTCGGGTACACCCCGCAGATCGCCTCGGCCATCTGGGTCGGCAACGTGAAGAACGCCTCCGACCCGATCTACCGGCCCGCCAAGCTGGGCGGCGGCAACATCACCAGCGTCGGCCTGCCCGCCGACATCTGGCAGGGCTTCATGAACGCCGCGCACACCGGGATGAAGCTCGCGCCCGAGCCGCTGGCCAACGGCACCGGCGGCAAGCTCGGCGAGTCCGAGGGCGTCGGCGACGGGGTCAAGCCGTCGCCGAAGGACGACGACGACGATGACTGCGCGAAGAAGAAGCAGTGCCCGACCACCGGGCCCGCGGTCGTCGTCGGCCCGTCGGCGACGCCGCCCGGTGGCGGGCACGGCCCGCAGCCGCCGCCGAAGCCGCTTCCCTCGGTGCTGGACGACATCCTCGACGCCGACGACTGACGCCGCGGCCGGTCCCTCGGTGAACGCGGGGTGAGCAGGGGGTTCCACCGCAGCTCAGGTGTACCGCTGGCGGTCTTCTCACATTCACCGTGAGGTCGTGTCCGGCCCATAGCGTCCCGCCGTGTCCCCTACACCTGATGTCAGCGTGGTCATCCCGACCTTCTCCCGGCCCGACCTGGTGACCCGCGCCGTGCGCAGCGCGCTGGCGCAGAGCCACGAGAACATCGAGGTCATCGTGGTGATCGACGGCCCGGACCCGGCGACCGAGACCGCGCTCGCGGCCATCGACGACACCCGCCTGCGGGTCATCCCGCTCGCCGAGCAGGGCGGCGCACAGGCTGCCCGCAACGCCGGCATCGGCGCGGCGCGGGCCGAGTGGACGGCCCTGCTCGACGACGACGACGAGTGGCTGCCCGAGAAGATCGCCGTCCAGCTCGGGCTCGCGCGGTCCGCGCACGTCGCGTCGCCGATCGTGGCCAGCCGGCTGATCAACCGGACCCCGCGCGCCGAGCTGGTGATGCCCCGCCGGCTGCCCGCCGACGGCGAGCCGCGCAGCGAGTACCTCACCGTCCGGCGCGGCCTGTTCCACGGCGAGGGCTTCGTGCAGACGTCGACCATCCTCGCGCCGACCGAGCTGTGGCGGCGGGTGCCGTTCCAGGTCGGCCTGCGCCGCCTGCACGAGCTGGACTGGACGCTGCGGGCGCTCGGCCACGACGACGTCGACCTGATCGTCGCCGAGCAGCCGCTGGTGCTCTGGTACACCGACGAGGACCGGCCCCGGGTGAGCTTCCAGGCCCCGTGGCAGAACCAGCTGGAGTGGCTGCGCCGCAGCCGGCCGCTGCTGACGAAGCGGGCCTACGCGGCGCTGGCGATGAGCGTGGTCAGCTCGATGGCGGCGACGACGCACAGCCCGAAGGTCTTCTGCACGGTGCTCGCCGAGGCCCGCCGGCACGGCCGGCCCGGCCTCATCGACTACGTGACGTACCTGCAGATCTGGCTGATCCCGCCGCGGCTGCGGGCGATCCTGCGCGACCGGCTGCTCGGCCGCGGCCGGACCGCCCGCCCCGCTGCCGCCGCGCCCGCGACCTCCCGCGCCGCCGCGCACGTGCCCGCGCCGCGCACGGCCGCCGCGCCCGAGCGGGTCGGCGAGCACCGCCCGTGAGCACCGTCCCGGCCGGGCCGCAGGCGGACGCTCCCGCCGGGTCGACGCCGGACCCCGCAGGCGGCGTGGTGGTGATCTGGCGCAGCGGGCTGCTGTCCGGCTCGGAGACCTTCATCCGCAACCACGGCACGGCGCTGACCCGGTGGCGGCCCGTCTTCCTGGGCGCGACCCGGATCGCCTCGCCGCTGGCCGCGGCCGACGACGTGGTCGCGTACCCGGACGGGCCGCGCGGGCGCGCGGCGTTCCTGCGGCTGCGGCTGACCGGCCGCTCGCCGCGCGTCCAGGCCCTGCTGCGGCGGCTGCGCCCGGCGGTGGTGCACGCGCACTTCGGCGGCGACGGCTGGCTGATCAGCGACTCGGCGGCGCGGCTGGGCGTGCCGCTGGTCGTCACGGTGCACGGGCACGACGTCACCCGCCAGCCGGCCAGCCCCGGCGCGCGCGGCGCGCGCTACCGGCGCAACCTGCGCCAGGCGTTCGACCGGGCGGCGGTCGTCATCGCCGTGTCGGAGTTCATCCGCGGCCGGGCCATCGCGCTGGGCGCCGACCCGGCCAAGGTGCGGGTGCACCACACCGGCGTGCCGATCCCGCCCGCCCCGCGCGAGCAGGACAAGCAGTGGGACGTGCTGTTCGTCGGACGGTTCGTGGCCAAGAAGGGCGTCGACGACCTGCTGGAGGCCGTGGCCCTGCTCGGCTCGCGGCCGCGGGTGCTGCTCATCGGCTCGGGGCCGCTGGAGGCCGTGCTGCGCGAGCGCGCCGCCGCGCTGGGCGTCGACGCGACCTTTCTCGGCGCGTTGCATCCCGCCGCGGTGAGCGGGTACATGGCGCAGTCGCGGATCTTCGTCTCGCCGTCGCGGACGGCACCCGACGGCGACACCGAGGGCCTGCCGACGACGATCCTGGAGGCGGCGGCGATGCGGGTGCCGACGGTCTCCACGTACCACAGCGGCATCCCGGAGGCCGTGGTGCACGGCGAGACGGGCCTGCTGTGCGCCGAGGGCGACCGGGAGGCCCTGGCCGCCCACATCGGGCGACTGCTGGCCGACGACGAGCTGCGCGAGCGCATGGGCCGGCAGGCGCGCCGCCACGTGGTGCAGCGGTTCGACCTCGCCAGGCAGACCATGCTGCTGGAGGAGCTCTACGCGCAGCTCGCCAGCCGCGAACCCGCGCGACCGGCTTCCTGATCGAAGGCCCGTTCCCACGGCCGGGAACGGACCTTCGCTCAGCCGCCCGCGCCGCCACGACCGGGCCGGATGTCCCAGCGGGCGGGCGGGTGTCCTAGCGGGACTGGATGCCGCGGACCACCGCGCGGGCGGTGCGCTTCGCCGCCTTGGCCCCGCCGACCAGCGCCTTGCCGGCGCGGGCCGGGCCCTTGCCGGTGAGCAGGGTGATGATGCGCTGGGCGCGCTTGAGCGAGTCCTCCCGCGAGGTCAGCATCTGCTCGTACCACCACACCTTCGCGCGGGCCGCGGCCAGCTCCCCCGCCAGCCGGTCGCGCTCGGCCAGCAGCTCGCGGTGGGCGGGCTCGTCCGGCCAGTCCGCCCCGGCGGGCGGGTCGGCGGGATCGAGCTCCCGCCCGGCCATGGTGGCCAGGGTCAGCGCCAGCTCGCCGGGCGAGACCGGGGACGGCCACAGGTGGGCCGTGCCCGCGTGCAGGAACGCCGCCGCGAGCCGGTGCAGCGCCGCGTCCGGCGTGCCGGCGGGCGCGAGGGCGACGAGCTCGCCGCCCGGCACCGCGACGACCTGGTCGGCGGGCACGCCCGCGGCCCGGCCGCCCTGCCAGGCTTGCAGCAGCTCGCGCAGGCGAGGCAGGTCCCGGCGCAGGCACGCGCCCAGCATCAGGTCCAGCAGGGTCCGCCCGGCGGGCACCTGCTCGACCTGCGCGGTGCCGCTGCGACGCCGGGTCCACCCGCCCGCCGGGTCGCGGTGCAGCACGACACTGCCGCTCGCGCCCACGGCGACGATCCCGTCGGGACCGGACGATGCCACCGACTCGTCCCGACCCGGCGAGGCTGCCGCTCCGTCCGAGGCCGTCCACCTGTCACCACCCGGCGACACCGCCGACCCGTCCGAGGCCGCCCGCCCGTCATTACCCGGCGACACCGCCGACCCGGCCGGGGTCGCCCACTCGTCGCCATCGGGTGGGGCCGCGGCACGGCGGGCTGCGAAGACCCATCCCGGGGCGAGCTCGGCGGCGGTGCCGTGCCGCACGGCCTCGGCCGACAGCCGGACCGGGTCGGTGAGCGCCGCTACCGGCGCGTGAGCCTGTCCGAGCATGGCCTGCAGGAAGCCGAGGTGTTCCTCGTCGGCCAGCAGCGGGGCGTCGAGCAGCACGGCGGGCGCGACCGGGGACGGGTATGCGGCATACGCGCGCCCCACCGCCAGCCCGGCCGCCGCCAGCCGGGCCCGCACCCGGGCCAGGCCCGCGGGACGGCTGGGGTCGTGCTCGGCGCCCTCGGTCCAGGCCGCGTCCGTCGGCTCGGCCGGCAGCGCCACGATGCGGTGCAGGCCCAGGTGGTTCTCCATCCCGAGCAGCAGCAGCCCGCCGGGTGCCAGCGCGGCGGTCAGCGTCGCGAACGCCTCACCCCAGGTCGGCTGCGCGGCTTCGGCGGAGGCGAGCCGGTCCAGCCCGTCGAGCGCGACCACCGTGTCGAACGGCCGCTGCCCGGCGAGCTTGTCCAGGCCGCCGCAGCACACGCTGACGCCGGCCCGGTCGGCGTACCGGGTGGCCAGGGCCTGCGCGTCGGGAACGCCGCGCACCAGCACCGTGACCTCGGCGGACGGCAGCGCGTCGAGCAGCGCCGGGTCGTGCGGCCCGGCGACGAGCGTCCGGCCGCCGGTGGACGCGAGCAGTTGGGAGAGCGCGTTCCCACGCGCCGGTCCCGGCCCGTGCGTGCCGTCCAGGTCGGACCAGACCAGCATCTCGCCGCCGGTGAGCGGTACGTTCATCAGATTCCTTCCGTGGATACTCCGGCCTTGAGGCCGGTGAGGAAACGGAACTCCTGCGGAGCAGGGCAGGCAAAGCCGATCCGCCGTCGAGGCGGACCGGACCAAGGCCCGAACCAAGGTCGCCCGGATCCATGCCCGGATCGCCGACCGGCGGCGTGACCACCTGCACCAGCTGACCACTCGGCTCGTTCGCGAGAACCAAGCGATCGTGATCGAGGACCTGGCCGTACGCAACATGGTCACCAACCACGCCCTGGCCCGCGCGATCAGCGACGCGTCCTGGCGGCAGCTGCGCAGCATGCTGGAGTACAAGGCCGCCTGGTACGGCCGGGACCTGATCGTCGTGGACCGCTGGTTCCCCTCGACCAGACTCTGCTCCACCTGCGGCGCGCTCGCTGCGAAGATGCCGCTGGACGTGCGGGAGTGGACCTGCCGATGCGGCAGCGTCCACGACCGCGACGTCAACGCGGCCCGCAACCTCCTGGCCGCCGGACTGGCGGTGACAGCCTGCGGAGACGATGTAAGACCTCAACGAGGAACCTCTCGGACGGGGCAGTCGTCGACGAAACAGGAACACCCGAGGGCGACCAAGGGAATCCCCATCCCTTAGGGCGGGGAGGATGTCAACGCCTGATCTCCTCGAGCAGTGCCGCGTCTTCGGGGTAGGGCTGCTGGAACGGGTTGGGCCAGCCGAACAGCCGGCGCAGCTCGGCCGGGTCGAGCAGCAGGTCGGCGCCCAGCTCGGCGGCGGCGACGGCCCGTGCCGCGGGCAGGTCGACCTGCTCGCCGTGCAGCTCGGGCCAGTCGCGGCGGATGCGGGGCTGCCCGCCGAAGTGCGGCTGCTCCCGTTCGAGCTGCATCGGGTCGCCGTACACGGCCGGTTCGCACCCGGCGAGGGTGCCGTAGAAGACCGCGGTGCTCAGCCGGTTGGACGCCACCCGCCGATGCCGGCGCAGCTCGGCGAGCTGCCGGTCGAGGAAGCGCGGGTCGGCGCCCTCCCACCAGGCGCCGCGGAAGCCGTGGCAGATCACCCGGAAGCCCGCCCGCTCGTAGCGGCGGCGCATGCGCCGCGACTGGTACTCCTGCCAGTAGAGGCAGACCGTCACGGGGCCGGGCTCGGTCGCCCTGATCTGGGCGATGAGCCGCTCGTGGTCGCCGAGCACGTGCTGGCCCTCCCAGCCGTGGAACGGGTACCAGATGGTGCCCTCGCGCCGCTGCCCGGCCGGTTCGGGCTGCAAGCGCAGCAGGTACGCCCATGGCGCGCCGATCGCGTACACCTGGCGGCGGCCCACCGACCAGGCACGGCGGCGGGTGCGCTCGGACCACAGGAAGGACGGGATGCCGGGCAGGTACGGATGGTCGGGCGCGAGCCCGTCGCCGATGTTCCACCCGTGCTGCAGGTATCCGTGCAGGCGCGGGGGGTCGCGCTCGTCGAGGCCGCAGTAGCGGGCGAGCACGTGGGCGTGCCCGTAGTAGTGGTTCGAGGGGTGCACGCGGCACAGTCTAAGCACACCCAAACACGTTCTGACCTGCGGCGGAACATGGTTAACGGCAGGTGAAGCGGCGGGTTCCGGTCGATGTCGGGCAGCCGAATCCTGGGCCGGCGGGCCACGGTGGACCCACCGGGTTGACTAATCGCCTCCGCTCGATGAAGCTGCTTTGGAGAGCGCTCTCCAAACAGGAAACGGCGCGTGGCCGTCCCCCCGCGCCGCGTCCTGTCCCGTCCCGTTTCTCGACAGGAGCAGCCATGTTCCGCAGACCCCCCGTCGCCAGACGGCCCCGGCACGTCCGGGCCGCGCTGGCGGCGTCCCTCACCGCCGCCCTGGTACTGCTCGCACAGTCCCTGACGGCCACCACCCCGGCGCAGGCCGCCGGTCCGCTCATCTCGCAGGGCAAGCCGGTGCTCGCGTCCTCGATCGAGGGCGCGGGCACCCCGGCCGCCGCCGCCGTCGACGGCGACCCCGGCACCCGCTGGTCCAGCACCTTCGCCGACCCGCAGTGGATCCGCGTCGACCTCGGCGCGACCGCCGCGATCGACCAGATCAGGCTCGTCTGGGAGGCGGCGTACGCGACCGCCTTCCAGATCCAGGTCTCACCCGACGGGAACAGCTGGACCAACATCTACTCCACCACCACCGGCCCCGGCGGCACGCAGACCCTCGCCGTCACCGGCAGCGGCCGCTACGTGCGCATGTACGGCACCACGCGCGCCAACGGCTACGGCTACTCGCTGTGGGAGTTCCAGGTCTTCGGCACCATCGGCGGCCAGCCCAGCCCCAGCGCGAGCCCCAGCACCAGCCCGAGCCCCGGCCCGGACCCGGGCGGCACGCCGATCTCGGAGTTCAGGAAGGTCGAGGCGTCGTCGTACGAGGGCGGCAACGCCCCCGCCGCGGCCCTGGACGGGCGCACCACCACCCGGTGGTCCAGCCAGTTCAGCGACCCGCAGTGGATCCGGATCGACTTCGAGGGCACGGCCACCGTCAGCAGGGTCGTGCTCAACTGGGAGTCGGCGTTCGCCCGCGCCTTCCGGATCGAGACGTCCAACGACGCGGTGAACTGGACCAGCATCTACTCGACGACCACCGGCAACGGTGGCGTGCAGACGCTGAACGTCGGCGGCAGCGGCCGCTACCTGCGCCTCTACGGCACGCAGCGGGCCACCGGCTACGGCTACTCGCTGTGGGAGCTGCAGGTGTTCGGCACGGTCAACACCTCGGCGAACACCCCGCCGCTGCTGTCCGGCCCGACCCGGGCCCCGGCGGCCACCGGCCAGTTCCAGCTGACCGGTCCCGCCGACGCGGCGATGATCACCAGCACCCGGCGGCCCGCGCTGAGCTGGAACGCGGTCGGCGGCGCCGCCCGCTACCAGGTCTGGATCAACATCAGCCGCACCGACTACGACTTCACCCAGTCGGGCAACCTCATCGACCTGTACACCAAGGTCGCCGAGCCCACCGGCACCACCTACACCCCCACCTGGGACATCTCCGACCGGTGGACCTACAAGTGGTACGTCGTCGCGGTCAACGGCTCCGGCGGCACCATCTCGGTGTCGAACATCCGGCGGTTCAGCGTCTACCTGCCGGTGCTGGAGACCGTCGCCGACGGGATCAACATCGTCAACGGCAGCCGCGACCTGAACAAGAACGGCGCCATCGAGCCGTACGAGGACTGGCGCCAGCCGGTCGAGGCGCGGGTCAACGACCTCCTCGGGCGCATGACGCTGGAGGAGAAGGCGTACCAGATGTTCTACAACGCCCAGGCGTTCAACCGCTCGGGCTGGCACTTCGGCCCCGCCGAGGGCCCGGACCTGCACGCCTTCCTGCTGTCGTCGGCGGCCAGCCGCCTCGGCATCCCGTTCGTGTCCGCGGGCGACACCATCCACGGGTACAAGACCACCTACCCGACGCAGAGCGCGCTGGCCGCGGGACGCAATTACCCGCTGCAGTACAAGCTCGGTGACATGCAGCGCCGCGAGCAGCTCGAAGTGGGCACCCGCGGCGTGCTCGGCCCACTCGCCGAGGTCGGCACGAAGGTGATCTACCCGCGCATCCAGGAGGGCAACGGCGAGAACGCCGACGTCGCCGCCGCCCAGGTCCGAGCGCTGGTAGCGGGCCTGCAGGGTGGTCCGGAGCTCAACCCGCAGTCGGTGCTGGCCACGGTCAAGCACTGGCCCGGCGAGGGCGCGGGCGGCGAGGCGCTGATCGTGTACGACGCGGTCACCATCAAGTACCACATGATCCCGTTCCGGGCGGCGCTGGAGGCCGGCGCGGTCAACATCATGCCGGGGTACGCGGGCAGCTCGTTCCTGGACCCGGGCGGTCCGGGTGCGGGCGACAGCGCGCCGATCCTGGCGTACCTGCGCAACAACCTGGGCTTCACCGGCCTGATCACCACGGACTGGCTGCCGTCGGGCTCGTGGGTCGGCGCGGCCAAGGCCGGCTCGGACGTGATGGGCGGCGCCGACCCGGGCGCACCCGGCTACTCGATGGCGACCTTCACCGCCGGGGTGCCCGCGGCCCGCATCGACGACGCGGTCCGCCGCGTGCTGCGGCTGAAGTTCCAGCTCGGCATCTTCGAGGCCCCGTACGGCGACCCGGTCAACGGGCAGTACCGGATGCACCAGCCCGCGTACACGAAGCTGGCGAACCAGGCGTCCCGCGAGGCGATGACGCTGCTGAAGAACAACGGCGTGCTGCCCCTGCGGCTCAATGCGGGCGACAACATCGTCGTGGCCGGCCCGCGCGCCGCGGACGCGCTGGCCTGCTGCATCTGGACCAGCTACTTCCACCAGGAGTACGGGTCGAAGAACATCATCGACGCGATCCGCGCCAGGGCGGCCACCGCCGGGGTCAACGTGTACCAGGACTCCGGGCCCGCGCCGAAGCTGGCCGTCGTCGCGGTCGGCGAGGGTTCCTACACCCACGGCACGAACTGGGTCAAGGAGCAGCCCTACCTGCCGCCGGACCAGCTCGCGATCATCCAGAACTTCCGCAACCAGAACATCCCGGTGGTGGTCGTGCTGGTGATGCCGCGCCCGTACGTGATCACCGAATGGGACGGCCTGGCCGCCGCCACCGTGGTCACCTACCGCGGCGGCGAGGAGATGGGGCCCGCCCTGGCGAGCCTGCTGTTCGGCGACTACACGCCGAGCGGCAAGCTGCCCTGGCAGCTGCCCCGCAACCTGTCCGACGTGCTCCGGCCCGGCGGCAGCGACGTGCTCGCCGACGCGACCGAGGCCTGGGACCTGCCCTACGACCTGGGCGCCACCACCGCCCAGCGCAACGAGATCCGGGCCCGGATCGACGCCGGACAGCCGGTGCCGACGACGTACGGCAACCCGCTGTACCCGTACGGAGCCGGGCGCACCGGCTGGTGACACCGCACCGGGCGGCCGGCCCCTTCCCCGGGTCGGCCGCCCGGCCACGGCGGGTCAGCGGAAGTCGTTCTCCGTCAGCGGGATCACCCACGCGCGGCGCTCGGCGATCAGCCCGCCGCGCATCACGAACACCTCCGCCATGGACATGCGCATCACCGAGCCGTCGACGCGCGTGGCCGAGCCGGTCAGCTCGGCCATGACCACGTCGTCCTGCTCGACCATGCGGACCACGTCCAGCGTCGGCGGCTGGATGAACCCCTCACCGTCGATCGCCTCGTCGTAGGCCTGCTTGCCGGTCAGGTGGAACGCGCCGTACACGGTCCACTCGATGTCGTCGGTCAGGCACGACAGGATCTGCGCGTGGTCGTTCTTGCGGAACCCGTCCAGGTAACGCTCGACCGTCCGTTTGTTCTCCGACATCCGTTCTCCATCCCGTCGAGCCCGGCCGGGCTCAACGTATCCGGACGACCCGGCACCCGCCGGGCCGCCACACCGGTCGACTCGACGCCGGTGCACGCCGGAAGGGCCTGGACGGCCCTCCCCCACGTGGACGGAGCCAACCGGCCCGCCTCGACATCCCGCACCGTCCCACTTCGCGGTGCGCGGGCACGCGGTGGGTGATGATCGCCGTTTCTGGTCAGGAAGTGCAGTCAGACCACAGCTCCTGACCGGAAGCGGCGATCATCGCTCGGCTGGTGGCCGTTTCGCGGTGGGTGTGGTGGGCGTTGTGCCGTCGTGCGGGGCGAGATCCGGGGACCGGCACCGGCGCCCCGGACGGTGCGCGACGCTGACAACCTGACCGGGTGACAGGAGGTGGCCATGAGCAGCGGCGCGGCCGGCGGCACCGCCGTCGCCACCTCCGGGGTCGTGCTGCCCACGCTCGCCGCGGGGCAGTTCCTGATGACGCTGGACAGCTCGGTGATGAACGTGTCGATCGCGACGGTGGCGGCCGACGTCGGCACCGACGTCACCGGCATCCAGAGCGCGATCACGATGTACACGCTGGTCATGGCGGCGCTGATGATCACCGGCGGCAAGCTGGGCCAGATCATGGGCTACCAGCGCGCGTTCGCGCTGGGCTGCGTGATCTACGGCGCCGGGTCCCTGCTCACCTCGCTGGCCCCGAACCTCGCCGTGCTCCTGCTCGGCTGGTCGGTGCTGGAGGGCGTCGGCGCGGCCCTGATCCTGCCCGCGATCGTGGCGCTGGTCGCGTCGAACTTCGACCGCTCCGCACGGCCGCGCGCGTACGGGCTGGTCGCCGCGTCCGGCGCGATCGCGGTGGCGGTCGGGCCGCTCATCGGCGGGGCGCTGACCACGTACGCCTCCTGGCGCTGGGTGTTCGCCGGGGAGGTCGTGGTGGTGCTCGGCATCCTCGCGCTCACCCGGCGGATGGCCGCCCCGCCGCCCGTCCCGGGCACCCGCCTGGACCTCGGCGGCACCGGGCTGTCCGCCCTGGGCCTGGTCCTGGTCGTCTACGGCATCCTGCGCGCCGGGGCGTGGGGGTTCGTCAACCCGAAGCCGGGCGGCCCCGTCTGGTTCGGTCTGTCGCCGGTGCTGTGGCTGGTCATCGCGGGCGGCCTGGTGCTGCTGGGGTTCCTGGGCCGGGAACGCCGCCGCCGCGACCGCGGGCAGCCGGTGCTGATCGACCCCGCCATGCTGGACAACCGGCGCCTGCGCGGCGGCCTGACCGCGTTCGGCTTCCAGTACCTGCTGCAGGCGGGCCTGTTCTTCACCGTGCCGCTGTTCCTGTCAGTCGCGCTGGGCCTGTCCGCCGTCGACACCGGCGTACGCATCCTGCCGCTGTCGGTGTCGCTGCTCGTGGCGGCGGTCGGCATCCCCCGGTTCCTGCCCCGGGCTTCCCCGCGCCGCGTGGTGCGATTCGGCTTCCTGTCGCTGCTCGTCGGCCTGGTCGTGCTGGCCGCGGCGCTGGAACTGGGCGCCGGTCCGGAGATCGTCACCGTGCCGATGCTGCTGGCCGGGCTGGGCATCGGGGCGCTGGCGTCGCAACTGGGGGCCGTCACCGTCTCGGCCGTGCCCGATGAGCAGAGCGCCGAGGTCGGCGGGCTGCAGAACACGATCACCAACCTGGGCGCCTCGATCGGCACGGCACTGGCCGGTGCGGTGCTGATCTCGCAGCTGACGACGTCGTTCCTGACCGGTGTCCGGGACAACCCCGCCGTGCCCGACGCCGTGTTCGAGCAGGCACAGGTGCAGCTGGCCGCCGGGGTGCCGTTCGTGTCGGACGCGCAGCTGTCGCAGTCGCTGGCCGCCGCGGGAGTCGACCAGCAGCAGGCCGATGCGATCGTCGCGGAGAACGAGCAGGCCCGGCTCGACGGGCTGCGCGCCGCGCTGGCCCTGCTGGCCATACTCGCGCTGGTGGCCCTGTTCGTCGCCCGCCGCATCCCGGACCGTCAGCCGGACGACACCGACCTGGCGGACTGAACGGCGCTATCCGCGGATCTCGCCGTGGCCCTCGTTGTCGACCACGACGTGCACCGATTCACCGTCGTAGATAGAACTCCATGCCGTCCATCACTTGTGTGTGCATGGCCGTCGAGCGAACATCCGCATGCGAGCCGTCCCTGGTCGTTCAGCCGATCTGGCTGCGGCTCTGGCGGCTGGGCATTCCGGTGATGCGAAACATCGACCGCATGCTCTGCTCCTGGACCCCGGCGAGCCACTCTCCCAGCGCCTTCGGGTCGATCGCCGCCGCCTCGGATGAGTCAGCCCTCCGCGAGGCCGCCCAAGCGGCGTCGACCGCCAGGACGATCTCCCTCGCGAGCCATCAGCGAGGTGCGGTCGTCGAGCCGGAGCCGGCCCGCAGAGCCGGCGATCGCGGAGAAGGGATCAGGCGGGCGGGGCCGCCTCGATCTCGAGGTCGAAGTCGATGCCCTTGGCCTGGAACCAGGTCATCGGGTTCTGCACGACCCCGTCGACGTACACCTCGAGGTGCAGGTGGGTGCCGTAGGCGTAGCCGGTGTTGCCGAGCAGGCCGATGGGCTCGCCGGCGGCGACCTTCTGGCCGACCTTGACAAGCACCGCGCTGGAGTGCGCGTACACGGTCTTGACGCCCTCGCCGTGGTCGACGGTGATGGAGTTGCCGAAGGCGCCGTTCCAGCCGGCCTGGATCACGGTGCCGCCGTGCACCGACATGAACGGGGTGCCCTCGGGCAGGCCGCCCAGGTCCAGCCCCTTGGCGAGCAGGCTCGACCGCACCGCGTGCCGGTCGATGATGTCGTAGTCGTGCATCGGCAGCACCCACGCGTTGACCGCGGTCTCGCTGACCGAGGAGTCCATCGTGCGCTCGGCACGGTCGGCACGGTCGGCGGCCTGGGCGCGGGCGTCGAGCACCGTGCCCGCGGCGACCTCTACGACCGGATCGGTCTTCGCGTCGTCGACGGTCGCTCCCGCGCCGAGCGCGACCACGCCCGCGCCGGCGGCAGCGGTGGCAAGGACTGCGGCGTACCGACGGCGGGACGGTGCCGCCGCGCGACGCCTGCCGCGATATCTATCGCCTTCCTTGGAAACCTCTGGCCGGTACTGCACGCGACGCTCCGTATCTGTCAAGGGGCAAGAGACAAGGTAGCGAACCCGAAGACGTGGCCACAAACCATAAGGGGTGACAGTTTGCTGACGCAGCGTTGTCTTCGCTGCTGATCCGGTACGCAAATCGGACACAAGTTCACCGAAAGTCATTTCCGTCGCAGGCCCCCCGTAGGCGTGACACAGGCGGTATGCCCTCGTTGCGCATGTTGTGATCGAGGACCTGGACGCACCGGCGGGCCGCGTGGGCGGTGCCGGAGCGTCACCGCCGCCGTGACGCGGCGTGCCGCCGTCGTGGTCGGGCGGGCCGTTGCCGCCGCGGCGCTGGTGCTGGCGCTGGCCGCCTGCGGGGAGGGCTTCGGCGGCGGCCCGGTCCCGCAGCAGACCGGCCCGGCGACGCTGCAGGTGCTCATCAGCTCGTCCGGCGCCGCCGAGACCCGCGCGGTCACCGACGCGGCGCAGCGGTACGCGGCGGCCAGCGGCGACACCGTCACCGTCATCCCCGCGCAGGACATCGAGCAGCAGCTCGGCCAGGCGCTGGCGGGCAGCGCGCCGCCGGACGTGTTCTACGTCGACGCGGCCCGCTTCGCCGACTACGCCTCGGTCGGCGCGCTGGAGCCGTACGCGCAGGGGCTGCCCGCGGCGGGCGACTTCTACCCGGCGCTGCGGGAGGCGTTCACCTACGACGGCCGGTTCTACTGCGCGCCCAAGGACTTCGCGACGCTCGCGCTGCAGGTCAACGAGCAGCTGTGGGCGCGGGCCGGGCTGGGCGCGGCCGACGTCCCGCGTGACTGGGCGGGGCTGCGGGAGGTCGCCGCGCGGATCAGGGACGCCGGGATCGTGCCGCTGGTGCTGGACTCGACGTTCGACCGGATCGGGGCCTTCATGCTGCAGGCGGGCGGCTGGCCGGTCAGCGCCGACGGGAAGTCGGCCACCGCGGACAGCCCGCAGAACCTGCAGGCGCTGGAGTACGTGCAGGGCCTGCTGCGCGACGGGCTCGCGCGCTATCCGCAGCAGGTCGACACGGGCTGGGCCGGGGAGGCGTTCGGGCGGGGCATGACCGCGATGACGATCGAGGGCAACTGGATCCGGGGCGCGCTGGCCGCCGACTATCCCGCGATCGGGTACACCGTCCACGAGCTGCCCGCAGGCCCGGCCGGACCGGGGACGCTGTCGTTCACCACCTGCTGGGGCGTGTCGGCCCGCAGCCGGTTCAAGGAGCAGGCGGTGCGGTTCGTGCAGGCGATGACGACGGCCGACGCGCAGCTCGCCTTCGCCCGCGCGTACGGGGTCATGCCGTCGATCGTCTCGGCGCGGGAGGCCTACCTGCGGGAGTTCCCGGCGGACGCGCCGTTCCTGGCTGGCGCCGACCACGCCCGCGGCCCGGTCAACGCCCCGCGGATGGACCGGGTCATCTCGGACTTCGACTCCCAGCTGCAGCGGCTCGCCGTGGCCGACCCGGCGGCGCTGCTGCGCCGGCTGCAGCGCAACACCACCGCGGCGCTGGCGCGGTGAGCGCCACCGGGCAGGCGGCGAGCCGCCGACGCAGTCGCGGCGTAAGGGGGAACGAGACCGTCGCCGGGTGGCTGTTCGTCGCGCCGATGATCGCGATCCTCGGACTGTTCCTGCTGCTGCCGATCGGGATGGCGT
Organism: Catellatospora sp. NPDC049609; assembly: GCF_040675365.1. NCBI lineage: Bacteria > Bacillati > Actinomycetota > Actinomycetes > Micromonosporales > Micromonosporaceae > Catellatospora > Catellatospora sp. NPDC049609. The sequence continues at coordinate 16,665 of NZ_JBFAOU010000015.1, forward strand.
TGTGGGTGAGCCTGACCGGCTGGGACGGGCAGGGCAGCCCGTTCGCGGCCGGGGTGCCGTTCGTCGGCGCGGCGAACTACACCTCGCTGTTCCTGCAGGAGGGGCTGACCCGTGAACAGTTCATGATCAGCATCCGGAACAACCTGTACTACGTCGCCGTCGCGGTGCCCGCGCAGACGCTGCTCGCGCTCGGCCTGGCCCTGGTCGTCGACCAGCGGTGGCTGCGCGGCCGGACCTTCTTCCGCACCGCGTACTACTTCCCGTCGGTCACCAGCTCGGTCGCGATCAGCGTGGTGTTCCTGTTCCTGTTCGCCAACTCGGGCGCGGTCAACGCGCTGCTGGCGTTCCTGGGCATCGACGGGCCGGCCTGGTTCGCCGACCCGCGCGGGCTGGTCCACCTGGTGCTGGGCGGCCTCGGCCTGGCCGACCCGGACCACCCGCCGGCGGCGCTGGCCGACCATGGGCTGTTCGGGCTGTCCTGGTGGGAGTGGCTGGCCGGGCCGAGCGTCGCGATGACCACGATCATCATGCTGGTGGTCTGGACGACCGCGGGCACCTTCATGCTGATCTTCCTGGCCGCCCTGCAGGACGTGCCGCCGCAGCTCGACGAGGCCGCCCTGGTCGACGGGGCGACCGCCTGGCAGCGGCTGCGCCACGTCACCCTGCCGATGCTGCGCCCGGCGCTGTTCCTGGTGGTCACCCTGGGCCTGATCGGCACCTGGCAGGTCTTCGACCAGATCTACGTGATGAGCCAGGGCGACCCGGCCGGCACCACGCTCACCCCCGCCTACCTGTCCTACCGGACCGCGTTCACCGACTTCGAGTACGGCACCGGCGCGGCGATCTCGTTCGTGCTGTTCCTGATCATCGTGACGATGACGCTGCTGCAGCGGTGGATCATGCGCGATCGTGACGTGCCCGCCCCGCGCCGCCGCTGGTGGCAGGTATGGCGGAGGTCCCGCTCATGACCGCTCGCTCCCGCCGCGGCGCCGGCGCGCGCGTGCGCACGGTGCTCAGCTACGCCGTGCTGATCCTGTTCGCGCTGGTGTTCCTCTACCCGTTCGTCATCCAGACCGCCACCGCGTTCAAGACCGAGCCGGACGCGGCGGCGCATCCGCTGTCGCCGATCCCCGACCCGTTCACCGCCGAGGCGTTCGCGCACGTGTTCGGCGGCACCGGCTTCCCGCTGTGGGTGGCCAACTCGCTGCTGGTCACCGTGCTCGTCACGGCCGGCCGGGTGTTCCTGGACTCGCTGGCCGGATACGCGCTGGCCCGGCTGCGCTTCCGCGGGCGGGGGGCGGTCACCGCGATGGTGCTGGCGGTGATGGCCGTGCCCGGGGTGGTGCTGCTGATCCCGAAGTTCCTGGTCCTCAACTCCCTCGGCATCTACGACACCTACTCCGCGCTGGTGCTGCCGCTGATCGTGGACGCGGCGGGGGTCTTCATCATGCGGCAGTTCTTCCTGTCCGTGCCGCCCAGCCTGGAGGAGGCCGCCCGGATGGACGGCGCCGGGGTGTTCCGCACGTACTGGTCGGTCATCCTGCCGATGGCCAGGCCGGCCCTGATCACGCTGACCATCCTGTCGTTCCAGTCGTCGTGGAACGAGTTCCCGCACACCGTCGTCGCGGTGCAGAACCCGAACCTCTACACCCTGCCGCGCGGCATCGCGAACCTGGTCGCGGGCTCGCTGGGGGCGGGGACGCAGTATCCACTGAAGCTCGCCGCCGCGCTGCTGGCCACCATCCCCGTCGCGATCATCTTCATCGTCTTCCAGCGCTACTTCGTCCGGGGCGCGGCCGAAGGGGCCAGCAAGGAGTAGGCCGGGCGGCCCTGCCCCGCAGCCGCCAGCCGGGTCCGGGCCGCCCGGTTCCGGCGGTGCGCCCGGCCTAGCCGGGGCAGGCTCTCACAGCACGATGGCAGGCGTCACCACGGTGCGCAGGCCCGCGCCGTAGACCAGGAGCTGGCCGAGCCCGGACGGGACCTCGGTGAGCACGAAGCGGCCCGCCTGGTCGGCGTCCGCACCGTGCACCACGTCGCGGCCGTCCGGCCCGGCTGCGCCGGTGCGCAGCTCGACCCGCAGCGCGGCGGGCGGCGCCAGCCAGCCGTCGACGCGTACGCCGTCGTCGCCGGGCAGCACCGACACCATCAGGCTCAGGATGTCGCAGTCGAAGGTGACGGTGCGTGCCTGCTCGGCCGCGCCCGCCCCGGACCCGGCCGGCCCGTCGTGGCGCGACCGGGCCGCCTCCACGTCGAGGTCGTCGAGCCGCAGCGCGAACGACACCCGCGCGTCCAGGTCGGCGGGCGGCGGGTCGGCCACGGCCCAGACGCGTGCGAAGGCGTCGAGGATCGCCGCGTCCGGTCCGCCGAGCGGCCCGTCCGGGTCGGCCGCCCGCGCCGCGTCCGCGGGCAGCAGCTCGCGCACCTCGGCCAGGCAGCGGTCCAGGGTGGGGGCGACGCTGCCCCGGGGCATGCCCATCGCCTCGGCGATCACGTCATGGTCGGACCGGTCGACCAGCGCCACGACCCGCAGCAGCCCGCGGCACCGCTCCGACAATCCCGGCAGGACGCGCCACAGCGCCCGGTCGAGCTCGTGCGCCGGCTCGGGCAGCTCGGCCACCGCGGGCAGGGCGTTCTCCCCGGCATCGGACCCCGCCTCGGCGCGGCGGCCGGGCAGCAGCCGCCACGCTTCGCGGCGCACGGTGGCGGCCAGCCCCGCCCGCAGCTCGGGTGCGCTGAGGGCCGGGTCGAGGTGACGGGAGGACACGAGCCACGTCGTCTGCACGACGTCGGCCGCGGGTCCGTGGGCCAGGCCCTGCGCGCGGGCGACGTGCCACAGCAGCGGGTCCACCTCCCGCACGACCGCGTTCAGCGCGTCGCTCATCTGTCCCCGTCCCCCTCCGGGGCCGAACCGGCCCGCTCCACAACAGAGTGTGGAGGTGATCGACGGATACCGGAAGACGTGGCGCGGTCCGGAAAAGGTCAGCGCGGCGCCGACGTCCCGGTGACCGTGGCGTCGTTAAACCGCTTGCCGCCGCACGCAGACTGGCGGGGTGACGGCATACGAGGAGCTGCTGGCCCGCGCGCAGGCCGACCCGGACGTGCTCGGCATCGTGCTGACCGGTTCGCGGGCGCGCGACGGCATGGCCACGTCCCATTCCGACGCCGACGTGATCGTGGTCGTCGCCGAGTACGGCGGCGGCTGGACGGCCACGACGCACACGCCGGAGCTGGACACCATCCCGACGTCGCTGGCGGATCTGGCCGACACGTCCGACCGCTGGCGCCGCTACGCCTACCGCGGGGCGCGGGTGCTGCTGGACCGGCTCGACGGCCGGGTCGCCGAGCTGGTGACGGCGCAGGCGACGCTGCACGCGGCCGAGCGCGACGCCTGGGTGCGCGAGGAGCTGGACGGGTACGTCAACTTCGTCTACCGCGCCGCGAAGAACCGCCGCGACGGCCGCCATGAGCTGGCCCGGCTGGAGGAGATCGAGGCGGCGCCGTGGTTCCTGTGGACGCTGTTCTCCCTGTACGGGCGCGTGCGGCCGTACAACAAGTACCTGCGCTGGGAGCTGGAGACGTTTCCGCTGCCCGCGCCGTGGACGGCGGATCACCTGATCCCGGTGCTGGCCGACCGGCCGTCGCTGCTGTTCGCCGAGCTGGAGACGGCGGTGCGCGGCGCCGGGTTCGGCGACGTGCTCGACTCGTGGGGGCCGGAGCTGGAGCTGTGCCGCTGAGCGCGCTCAGCCGCCGCCGGCGGTGAGCCGGTCGGTCTGCCGGCGCAGCACCTCGATGGTGCGCTCCACGTAGTCCTGGATCGTCGCGAGCTGCGCGGCGTCGTAGCGGCCGAGCAGCGCGGCCATGTCCCGGCTCAGCTCGCCGAAGATCGCGCTCAGGTCCGGGGCGCCCGGCGCGGCGGCGACCAGCACCCGGCGGCGGTCGTCGGGGTCGGGGCGGCGCTCGGCGTACCCGGCGCGGACCAGCCGGTCGACGATGCCGGTGACGGCGCTGGCCCCGACGCCGAGCTGGGGCGCGAGCGCGCCGGCGGGCAGCGGGCCGCCCCGGACGATCATGCCGAGCGCCTTGTGCTCCATGGCGGTGAGCCCGAGCCGGCGGGCGATCGCCTCGTGGAAGAGCACGCTCGCCGTGCTGAGTTCCCAACCCAGATCACTCACGCGGTCACCCTAACCGCCGGGCATTTACTTCACGACACTGAATAGTTTAGTGTTGTGAAGTATTTTTCGCGAAGGGAGCCGTGATGGGTTCGTTCTGGCAGCTGTCGGTCGACGCGGGGCGGTGGGCGCTGCGGTTCTACCTGCACCATTGGCCGCTCGTGCTGGGCCTGTCCCTGGTGCCGACCGTGCAGCGCTTCCTGTCCATCCGGTACGCCGACCGCCTGCCCGCCGCCGTCGGCGTCGCCGGCGAGGTGGTGACCGCGGGCGCCCGGGTCCTGCTGGTGTACCTGGTCCTGCGGATCATGGTCAGCGAGGCGGGGCTGGCCGGCCTGAGCGTCGGGCAGCGCTGGCAGCTGTTCGGCCAGGGCGTCGACGCCCGGATGCGCGACTTCCTGCTGCAGTTCCTCGTGCTGGGCATCGCGTTCGTGCTGTTCGACGTCATCCCGGAGGGCGCAGTGGCGCTGTGGACGCCCGAGGAGCGCCGCCCGCTGGCCACGGCGATCCTGATCGGGGTCAAGAACCCCACGGTGATCGCCATGACCATGCTGTGGATGATCGGCGTCGGCCGGGCCCTGCTGACCGTGCCGCCGCCCGCGCCGTGAACAGGCCGGACGGATCTCTACCACATTCACCGACGCCACCGGCGAGGAGTGGTCGTGCCCTCCCACCAGGGGCGGTGCGATGCTGATCACGTGCCACAGCTCTCCGGCACTGCCGAGCACTGGCAGGCCGTATACGAACGAAATGATCCACAGACTGTCAGCTGGTACCAGCCCACGCCCGCAATGTCGCTGAGGCTGCTGGACTCCGGCGGAGCGCGACCCGGCAGCTCCGTGCTCGACGCGGGCGGCGGCGCCGCCACCCTCGTCGACGAGCTGCTCGTCCGCGGCATGACCGACGTGACGGTGCTCGACCTGTCGGAGGCGGCGCTGGCCGCTGCCCGCAGGCGGCTCGGCGAGCGCGCCATGGCGGCGCACTGGATGGCCCGGGACCTGCTCACCTGGGCGCCGCTGCGCCGGTACGACTTCTGGCACGACCGTGCCGTCTTCCACTTCCTCACCGACCCCGCCGACCGCGACCGCTACCGGCGGGTGCTCGACGCGGCGCTCGGCCCCCGCGGCCAGGCCGTGATCGGGACGTTCGGCGAGGACGGCCCGGAGTCCTGCTCCGGCCTGCCCACGGTCCGCTACGGCGGGCAGGCGCTCGCCGAGCAGTTCCCGGGCTTCCGGGTCGAGCAGGCCGAGCTGGAGCAGCACCGGACCCCGTCCGGCGGCTGGCAGACGTTCACCTGGGTGCGGCTCAGCCGCGCCGGAGCCGCCGCGACCGCGCTGGCCCCCGCTCCCGCACCACGCCCCGGCAGCCTGTACTGACGCACCCCCTCGCCACCGTGGCCGCCCGGCCACGGTGGCGGCGTTCCGTGCCGGGACTCGGCCGGAGTTTCGGCGGAAGTGAAGGTACGACGCGGTTCGTAGCCGCCATTTCCCCGAAACCCGAGCCCACCTCCCCACACCGCGGCCGCCGTCGGCGTGAGGAGCGTCACCGTCGCCGGTCGGATGTTCCTGGAACCCGCCGAGCGCCCGGGGCGACCAACGCTGACCGGGTCGCTGGTGTGCGGCCCGCGCGTGGGGAGGATGCGTTGCGGGTGATCACCTCAGTGGTGGCGCGGCCGGTACGGCTGCTGCTGACCTTGGCGGCGGGTGTGCTGCTGGCGCTGGGCCCGGCGGGCGCGGCGGCGGCGCACGAGGTCGGCGGGGTCGGCGCGACCAACTTCGCGACCACGCTGTCCGGCCTGTCCCCATCCGTGCCCGGGGTCAGCCTCGCGGTCGTCGAGAACGGCTCCCGCCTGCAGCTGCGTAACACCACCGGCACCGAGGTGGTGGTACGCGGCTACAGCGAGGAGCCGTACGCCCGCGTCGGCCCGGACGGCGTGTGGCTCAACGACAGCTCGCCCGCGACCTACCTCAACGCCGACCGCTACGGCAGCACCCGCGTGCCCGCCGACGCCGACCCGGCCGCCGCGCCGCGCTGGCGCAAGATCTCCGACGAGCCCGTGCACCGCTGGCACGACCACCGCACCCACTGGATGCTGACCACGCTGCCGATCGCGGTCGCCGCCGACCCGACGGCACCGCACCGGATCTCGTCGTGGCGCGTCGACCTCGACCACGACAGCCGGGTGCTCACCGCCACCGGCTCCCTGGACTGGGTCCCCGGCCCCTCCCCCACCCCCTGGTACCTGCTCACCGCGCTGTCCGCGCTGCTGGTGGTCGGGTCGGTGTTCACCCGCTGGGCGCACCGGCTGGTGGCGGCGGCGCTCGGCGCGCTGATCGCCGTCGACACCGTGCACGCCGGTGCGATCGCCCTGGTGACCGAGGGCAACGTGCCGGAGCGGCTGGGCGCGTTCCTCGGCTCGGACATGACCGCGCTGCTGATCTGGCCGTTCGGCATCGTCGCCGCCGTGCTCGTCGCGCGGGGCGCCACCTTCCTCGGCTTCGTCGGGATGGGCGTCGGCGGGCTGCTCGCCTCGATGATGGCGCTGGACGACGCCCCGGTCTGGTGGCGCTCGTCGGCGCCGTCCGCGCTGCCCGCCGACGCCAACCGCGCCACCGTCGCGCTGGTCGTCGGCCTCGGCGTGGGCCTGCTGCTGGCCGGGCCGCTGCTGTGGCGCCGCTGCAAGCCCGCTTCGCGTACCCGGCCCGCCACCGCGTCCGGCGACCCGGAGGCGACGGCCGCGGGGACCGTCACCGCATCCGGCGCGGCTGCTCCGCATGACGACTCGGCTGCCGGGCACGATGGCGCGCCTGCCACGCACGGTGGCGCGGTTGCCGCGCATGACGACGCGGTTGCCACGCACGGGACTGACACGCATGACGTCGCGGCTGCGACGCAGGATCTTGCGGCGCCGGTCTCCGGCGACGAAGGGCCTGCGGCGACCGGCTCGGCCGGGGACGAGCCGCCGGTGCTGCTGGGGGCACGGGCGGCGGCCGCGGCCTCGCCTCAGCGGGAAGAGGCCGTGGTCGGGCGGCGCGGGTTCGCCGGGACGCTGGCCGCGGGCGGCGTGGGCGCGATCCTCGGCGCGGCCAGCGGCATCGCCGCGAGCGGGCCCGAGACCGACACCCCGGCCACGCCGCAGGTCTCGGGCGAGCCGCCGCTGGCCTCGGTCGGCACCAGCCGGGTCGCCTTCCACGGCGAGCACCAGGCGGGCATCGCCACCCCGGCCCGGCAGCAGGCCCGGCTGCGGATCGTCGCGTTCGACCTGGCGGCGGGCGTCGACCGGGCCGGGCTGCGGGCACTGCTGCGGCGCTGGAGCCAGGCGGCCGAGCAGCTCGGGCAGGGGCAGCCGCTGGGCCGGCCCGGCGACCATCTGGTCACCGGCGCCGGACCCGCCTCGCTGACGGTGACCATCGGGTTCGGGCCGGGCCTGTTCGGCAAGGCCGGCATCCCCGCCGCCGACCGCCCGGCGCAGCTCACACCGCTGCCCGCGTTCCCCGGGGAGCGGCTCGACCCGGCGCGCGGCGACGGCGACCTGTGCCTGCTCGTCGCCGCCGACGACGCGGTCGTGGTGTTCCACGCCGCCCGCGAGCTGATCCGCCTGGCCGCGCCGCACGCCCGGGTCAGGTGGCAGCAGGACGGCTTCACCAGCAGCGCCGGGGTCACCGCCGACGGCGCCACCACCCGCAACCTGATGGGCCAGCTCGACGGCACGAACAACCCGCGCCCCGGCGACGAGGACTTCGAGCCGAAGGTGTTCGTCACCGACCCCGCCGCGCCGCGGTGGCTGCGGGGCGGCTCGCTGCTGGTCGTACGCCGCATCCGGATGCTGCTCGACGACTGGGACGGCCTCGACCTGGCCGCCCAGGAGCGGGTGATCGGCAGGCGCAAGGACACCGGCGCGCCGCTGTCCGGCGGCGAGGAGCGCACCCCCGCCGACTTCGGCGCGACCGGCGCGGGCGGCGGCCTGGCCATCCCCGCCGACGCGCACATCCGGCTGGCCGCACCCGCGTTCAACAACGGCGCGGCGATGCTGCGCCGCGGCTGGTCGTACACCGACGGCGCCGAGGCGGGACTGCTGTTCCTGGCCTGGCAGGCCGACCCGGCGCGCGGCTTCGTCCCCGTGCAGCGGCGGCTGGCCGGCGTCGACGCGCTCAACCGCTTCATCCGCCACGAGACCAGCGCCCTGTTCGCGATGCCGCGCGGCACCGCACCCGGCGGCTACGTCGGCCAGGACCTGTTCGGAGAGGACGCCACATGACCACCCCGCCCCGCCTGGCCACCTACGCCGCCGCGCTGGCCCTCACCGCGGCCCTGTCCGGCTGCTCCCTGTGGGGCCTGGAGGGCGGCCCCGACGCGCAGGGCGCGGCCCTGCCCAGCCTGGCCGCGCAACCGGAGGGCGTGGTCGCGACCACCGGCGCCGACGGCGTCCAGCGCATCGAGATCACCGTCGACGACAAGCTGCGCATGACCCCCGACGTCGTCACGGCCCACCCCGGCCGCATCGAGCTCACCTTCCGCAACATCGGCCTGACCCCCCACGACATCGCGCTACGCCTCCCCACCGCCACCGCCACCGGCAACCTCAACGGCGCCGACACCCGCACCCTCACCATCGACGTCACCGAGCCCGGCACCTACCCCCTCCCCTGCCTGTACCACGGCACCTCAGGCATGCGCGCCACCCTCCACATCCGCTGACCCCCCACGGGCCCCACCCCGCCCCGGGCGATCTTGCGCGAAGTGTGGGGACGACACACTCCTTTCGGGCATATCCCCAACAGTTCACGCAAGATCGTCGCGATCTTGGCCATCACCTGTCACCGGGGCGGGTGACACACCACACGGGTACTTGCATAACGATGCGGCCGGTCGCATATACTTCCCACGTGTCCAAGGTTCTCACCTCACTTCCTGTCGGCGAACACGTCGGTATCGCCTTCTCCGGCGGCCTCGATACATCGGTAGCGGTCGCGTGGATGCGCGACAAGGGAGCGGTGCCCTGCACGTACACCGCGGACATCGGGCAGTACGACGAGCCCGACATCGCGTCGGTGCCCGGCCGGGCCACCGCCTACGGCGCGCAGCTCGCCCGCCTCGTCGACTGCCGCGCGGCCCTCGTCGAGGAGGGTCTGGCCGCCCTGGCCTGCGGCGCGTTCCACATCCGGTCCGGCGGCCGGGTCTACTTCAACACCACCCCGCTGGGCCGGGCCGTCACCGGCACGCTGCTGGTGCGGGCGATGCTCGACGACGGCGTGCAGATCTGGGGCGACGGCTCCACCTTCAAGGGCAACGACATCGAGCGGTTCTACCGCTACGGCCTGCTGGCCAACCCGTCCCTGCGGATCTACAAGCCGTGGCTGGACGCCGACTTCGTCAAGGAGCTCGGCGGCCGCAAGGAGATGTCCGAGTGGCTGATCGCCCACGGGCTGCCCTACCGCGACAGCGTCGAGAAGGCGTACTCCACGGACGCGAACATCTGGGGCGCGACGCACGAGGCCAAGTCGCTGGAGCACCTCGACACGGGCATCGAGATCGTGCAGCCGATCATGGGCGTGCGGCACTGGGACCCGGCGGTCGAGATCGCCCCGGAGGACGTGACCATCGGGTTCGTGCAGGGCCGCCCGGTAACCGTCAACGGCAAGGAGTTCGGCTCCGCCGTCGACCTGGTGCTGGAGGTCAACGCCATCGGCGGCCGGCACGGCCTGGGCATGTCCGACCAGATCGAGAACCGGATCATCGAGGCCAAGAGCCGGGGCATCTACGAGGCGCCCGGCATGGCGCTGCTGCACGCGGCGTACGAACGGCTCGTCAACGCCATCCACAACGAGGACACGCTGGCCGCGTACCACGCCGAGGGCCGACGGCTGGGCCGGCTGCTCTACGAGGGCCGCTGGCTGGACCCGCAGGCGCTGATGCTGCGCGAGTCGCTGCAGCGGTGGGTCGGCTCCGCGGTCACCGGCGAGGTGACGCTGCGCCTGCGGCGCGGCGAGGACTACTCGATCCTCGACACCACCGGGCCGGCGCTGAGCTACCACCCGGACAAGCTGTCCATGGAGCGCACCGAGGACGCCGCGTTCGGCCCGGTCGACCGGATCGGCCAGCTGACCATGCGCAACCTCGACATCGCCGACTCCCGCGCCAAGCTGGAGCAGTACGCCCAGCTCGGCATCGTCGGCAGCGGACGGCAGTCGGCGCTCACCGCCGACGCGCAGTCGGCGACCACCATGCTGATCGGCATGCTGCCGGAGGGCGGTGCCGAGGCGATCGCGGCCCGCAGCCAAGAGGCCAGCGACGAGGGCCTGCTGGGCATCTCCGCGATGGAGTCGGGCACGGACTGAGCCCGCCGGCAAGTGAAGCTCCGCCGCACGCTGCCAGGCGTGCGGCGGAGCTTTCCGTATATCGGGGGCGGTTCAGGCCGACCGGCGGCGATATGCCTGGTAGTACCGTATTCATGGGGCGCTGACGCCCTCGCAGATGCGTCACGTCAGGAGGTACGGTGCGGATCTCCGACAAAGAGGTACACGACCGGCGCTGGATGGGCGTCGGCCGGAGCAGTCTGTCCGATTCCGGAGCCGCGGCCGCCGACGCCGTACGCAGGGCCCTGACCGGACCGGACCCGAAACTGCTGGTCGTCTTCGCGGCGATCACCCACGACACCGAGGCGGTCCTGGCGGGCGTCGCCGGAGCCGCGCCCGGGGTGCCGGTCATCGGCTGCACCACACACGGCGAGATCGGCCCCGGCGGGCCCGCCGACGGCACGGTCACCGTGGCCGCGCTCGGCGGCGCCGGGCTGGAGGTCGCCACCTGCGTCGCCGAGCACGTCTCCGGGCGGCAGGGCGACGCGGGCTACGAGGTCGCCGGGTGCATGCGGCAGGTCACGCAGCCGCACCGGGTCCTCATGGTGCTCACCGACGGCCTGGTCCGCGACCAGGAGAGCATCGTGCGCGGCTGCTACCGGGCGCTCGGCGCGGGCATCCCGCTGTTCGGCGGAGCGGCCGCCGACGGCTGGCGGATGAGCGGGGCGTACCTGTTCAAGGACGGGCAGGTGCTCACCGACGCGGTGATCGGCGCGGCCATCGCGTCCGAGGCGCCGATCGCGGTGGGGGTCCGCCACGGCTACCGCACCGTCGGCCAGCCGATGATCGTGACCCGCGCCGCCGACGGGCGCGTGCTGACCCTGGACGACCGCCCCGCGCTCGACGTCTACCTGGAGCGGCTCAACGCGCCCCCGCAGGCGTACACGGACCCGTCGGCGTTCACCGCGTTCGCCCTGTCGCGCCCGCTGGGCGTGCAGCGGCGCAGTGGCGTCGAGGCCCGCAACCTGTCCACCGAGGTGGACCTGGAGGGCAGGTCCATCGGCGGTGGCGGCGCGATCGATCCGGGCGGCCTGACCTGGGTGATGACCGGTGACGAGGAGTCCATCCTGGACGCCACGGACGGGGCCTGCCAGGACGCGCTGGACCGGCTGGCGGGGCACGAGCCGATCGGCATGCTCACGTTCAGCTGTGCCGCGCTGCGCGCGGTGCTGGGCGACGAAGGCATCCGCCGCGAGGGCGAGCGCCTGGAGCGGTGGGCCGGCACGATGCCGTTCGCCGGCTTCTACACCTACGGCGAGATCGCCCGCAACCACGGGATCGACGGGTTCCACAACCAGACGCTCGCTGTGCTGGCATTGAGCTGAACATGGCAGGGCTCGCGGAGTCGCTGTACATCCAGCAGCTGGTGGAACTGCTGGCCGTCGTCTCCTCGTCCACGGACGAGGCGTCGGCGGTGCAGAACGCCGTCGAGCGCTCCGCGCAGGCGCTGGAGGCGGAGGTCGCCGCCGCGGTCTTCGACGACAAGGTGGTGGCCTCGATCGGATTCCCGCCCGGCGCGGTGCCACACGAGGAGATCGTCGCGGTGACCCGGCGCCGGCGCTCCGCACTGGACGTCCCCGGGCTGGGCAGCTGCCCCGCGGTGACCGCGTCCTGGGCCGGGAGCCATCCCGGGCACCTGGTGCTGGCCCGCTGGGACGCGCCGTTCCAGGTCGAGGAGCAGAACCTGGTCCGCGGCATGGCCCGCGTGCTGGAGCTGACCCTGACGATGCTGCGTACGCTGACCGTCGAGCACGCCATCCGCGAGTCGCTGGAGGAGCGCCAGCGGCTGCTGGAGCACCTGTTCACGATCCAGCGGGCCATCTCCCGCCGCGAGGACCTGCGGCAGATCCTCGACACCATCACCAACGGCGCCCGCGACCTGCTCGGTGACGAGATCGGGCTGCTGTGGGTGCGCGACGACGCCGAGTCGGGGCGGGCCCGGCTGGCCGCCGCGGCGGGCACCCGGCCGGTGGACCTCGACCACCCGCCCGTGGTCGACCTCGCCGACGCGTCGGTGGCGGGCGAGGCGATGGTCGCCGACCGGGTGGTGGTCCGGCACGGCCAGGAGACGCAGTCGCGGATGCTCAAGCTGCTCGGTCCCGGCACGGTGTACGCGTCGATGGCCGCGCCCGTGCACGACAGCGGTGCGGTGACCGGCGCCCTGGTCGTGGCCTCCTGCGACCGGGACCGCATCTACACTCCCGGCGACGAGCAGACACTGCGCGCCTTCGCCGAGAACGTCAGCCTCGCCCTCACCGACGCCAACACGGTGGTGCGCATGCGCCAGGCGCACCACGACGCGCTGACCGGCCTGGCCAGCCGGCGGCTGTTCCTGGAACAGCTCGATCAGCAGCTCGCGGCGGTCGACTCCGACGGTGGCACGCTGGCCGTGCTGTTCCTGGACCTGGACCGGTTCAAGGACATCAACGACTCGCTCGGGCACGCCGCGGGCGACCAGCTGCTCACGGTGACCGCGGACCGGATCACCGCGCAGCTGCGTGCCGGCGACGCGGCGTCGCGCTTCGGCGGCGACGAGTTCGCGGTGATGCTGTCGCGGGTCGACGGGCCGGCCGACGCCATGGCCGTGGCCGGGCGCATCGTGGCCGCGCTGGGCAAGCCGATGCGGGTGGCCCAGCACCGGCTGCGGGTCGGCGTCAGCATCGGCATCGCGCTCAGCGGCGCCGACGGCGACGAGCCGGCCGAGCTCGTCGCCCGCGCCGACCTCGCCATGTACGAGGCCAAGCGCCGCGGCACCGGCGGCTACGCCCTCTACGGCGAGACCGTCCCGGGCGACGGCACGCGTCCGGCCGTTCCCCGCTGAACAGCGGGCCCGGTCGTGACGCGAGTGCGCGGGACCGGCCCCCCGCCCGGTCCCGCGCACCGTCCTGCTCAGTTGCTGACCTGCACGTTGAGCGTCCAGTCGTCCAGGATGCCGGTGAGCATGCTCGCCGCCGCCTGGTCGATGAGCCGCCACTGCACCGTCACGACGTGCGCGGCCGGTGCCGCGGCCGGTGCCGAGACCCGCTTGCAGGCCTGGGTGGCGTCGGACTCCCCGGCCCCGGTGGTGAACGTCAGGTCGTTCGCGCCGACGGGCACGCCGTCGATCAGGATCTGGACCTGCAGGAAGTCCACCGGTGCCAGGTAGCTGACCGGCTGGCCCTGCACCCGCGCCTCGGCCGAGAAGATCACCACGAGCTGGTCGGTGTCCCCGGCCGGGGTGTTGACGGTGACCGCGGCGCCGGGCAGGGGCTGGAACACCCCGCCGGTCTCGACCAGGCCCAACGGCGTGTTGTCGGAGACCACGAGGCTCTGCTCCTGCACGCCTCCGTTGCAGACCTGCGGGCCGGTGCCGCCCGCGCTGGTCGCCTTGTCCTCGTCCAGCAGCGCCACGGCACGCGGCACCGCGGCGGACTGCCCCGCGGCGGTGACCGGGCTCGCCGCGCCGGCCACCGCCAGCGCGGTGGCCAGTGCCGCCAGCAGGGCGACGGTACGTCTGTTCATGGCTGATCCCTTCTGCCTCCCCGGTCGCCGCGGCGACCGGAGTGCCACGACGTTCGCGGCGGGACCAGGCTGCGCCGGAGCCGTCAGCGTCCCGTCACGGTCGGGTCAGCGTCAGTCGGGCTTGCGCCGACCATGACGCCACCGTGATACCCGTGCCGAGGATGGGACACGGCCGTCCGATGCGGACCGCCAGGAGAGGAGAAGAGCCGTGCCCGCAGCACGTACCACTCGCGTCATCGTCACCGCACTGACCGCCGCGCTCGTCGGCGCCCTCCCCGCGCCGACGGGGGCGTACGCCGACCAGCCGCTCACCCTGGAGGTGAACACCAGCGCCACCGACACCGCTCCGAAGTCCGTCGTGGTGACCTGCCCGGCCGACGCCTGGGTGCACGCCGTCGGCGGCTGGACCACCGGCGGCGGCGGCCGGGCCCTGCTGACCCGCATGGAACCGGCCGCCGACCTGCGCTCGGCGATCGTCGCGGCACGGCCGGCGACCACCGACACCACGGAGTTCTCGGTGACCGTCCAGGCGATGTGCATCCGCACCCAGGTCCCGCCGCAGCGCGTCGCCGCGACCGCCCTCCTCGGCGACGCGGTCAGCGTGCCCTGCGGGGACGGGGAGTCGGCGGTGGGCTTCGGGTTCGCGCTGCAGCGCCCGACCGATGACTGGCGTGTCGACCAGCTGCTGCCCAACGCCGCGCTCACCAGGGTCAGCCTGCACACGGCCGGCACCCGGCCCTTGCTCGCCCCGCTGACCGTGTTCGGCATCTGCCTGCCGTGGCCGTCGTCCGACCCGTACGTCTGCCGCAAGGAAACCACCCCGGTGACGAGCGGCGCCTGGCCGCGTACGGCGGCGCTGCCGCCCACCGGGCTCGGCGCGTTCGGCGTCGGCGGCGTGGTGACCGGGCTCAACACCCACCTCGATGGGTTCCTGGTGCTCCCGTTCGCCGGCGGGTCCGTGCGAGCCGCCCGCCTCCCGGGGGTCGCGCTGCCGCCGCTCGCCGCGCGGTCCGGGGCCGCCGCGGCGGCCGTCACCACGACGTCCGACGCCGTGACCGGCTACGACACCCGCATCGGGACGTTCTACGGGCCGCCCTGCTGAGTCAGCGCCGCGGCGCGGCGGGCCGCTGGACCGGGACGAGCAGGTCCCGGTCCGGCGGCGACACCCCGATCGAGCGCATGGCGTCGCCGTAGCGCCCGAACGCGCGCCGGGCCTCGCCGTGCTGACCTCCCGCGACGAGCGTGCGCACCAGCGACCGGTGCGCGCGCTCGTCGTACGGGTCGCGTTCCAGCAGCCGCAGCAGGTAGCCCACGGCCGCGCCCGGCTGCCCCGCGGCGCGGCTGGTGTGTGCGAGCATCCGCAGCATCGCCAGGTACGCCGCGCGCGCCTCCTCGTGCAGCGGCCCGGCCCATTCGGTGTACGGCTCGTCCTCGAACGCGTCGGCCCGGTAGAGCTGGTCGGCGGCGAGCAGGGTGAGCCGCGCCTGCTCGGTCGCCTGCTGCTCGACCAGGCGCCGGGCCCGGGCCACCTGGTCGAGGAAGTCCTCCACGTCCACGCCGGTCGTGGCGAGGTTGAGCGCGATGCTGGCCTGGTCGGCGTTGAGGTAGTGGTCGGCGGGGTGGGCCTTGCCCGGGTCGAGCACCCCGCGCACGATGTTGAGCAGCACCGACAGCCGGTGCCCGGTGCGCTGGCCGTCCGCGTCGGGCCACAGCAGCTCGCACAGCTCAGCGCGCGGCACCGGCCGCCCGCGCCGGGCCACCAGGATGCGCAGCAGGTCCCGTGCCTTGCGCGACTGCCACTGCGACGCGGGCACCACCTGCCCGGCCAGCTCCACCTCGAACCGGCCGAGCGCCCGCACCCGGACCTGCGGCCGGTCCCCGGTGCCGGTCGCCGCGCCGATCCGGTCGGCCAGCGCGTCGGCTCCGGCCAGCCGCTGCGCGCAGAGCATCGCGTCGGCGCGCTCGTCGGCGCCCGCGCCGGGCAGCCGGGCGGCGAGCACGGCGATCCGGGCGGCCTCGACCTCGGCTCCGGCCTCCGTCCAGATCGCCCTGGCCTCGCGCAGCGCGGCGCGGGCCCGCTGCGGGTCGGGCTCGGCGGCGGCGCGCAGCTCCAGCGCGTCGGCCAGTCCCGCGGGCTCGCCCCGGGTCCGGGCCGCCCGCGCGGCCTCGGTGGCCAGCTCCGCGGCCCGGCCCGGCCCGCCCTGGTGCAGCGCGATCCAGCCCTGGGCCAGCAGCGCCGGGCGGCTCAGCTCGGGCCCCGCCTGCTCGGCCGCGGCCTCGGCGTGCGCGGCGGCGGCCTTCACGTCGTCGGCGAGCACCGTCAGCGCCAGCCCGGCCAGCGCGGGCACCAGCACGTGCGCGTTGCCCGCCCCGGAGCCGACCTCGATCACCTGCTCGTACGCCGCCCGCGCCTGCTCGCGCCAGCCGCGCCGCCAGTACAGCTCGGCCAGCCCGAGCACCGCTCCGGCGAAGCGGCGGGAGCCGTGCCGCTGGTAGTGCGCGATCGCGGTGCGGTAGCGCCGGGCCGCCTCGTCGTAGCGGCCGAGCATCGCCAGCGCGTCGGCTTCGTTGCTGGTCGCGATGGCGTGCAGGCTGGGCGACCCGGCGGCCTGCGCGTACACGGCGCACAGCTCGGCCGACTCCAGCGCGGCGGCGTAGTGCGCCTGCTGCAGCCGCTGGTAGCTGCGGTTGGTGTGGATCTGGGTCAGCAGCAGCACGTCGCCGGTGCGCTGCGCGATCGGCAGCGCGAGGGCGAAGTGCTCCTCGCTGCCCGCCGTGTCCCCGGACACCGCCAGGCACAGCGCGAGGCTGAGGTACGCCGCCGCGAGCGCGGTGTCGTCCCCGGCCGCGGCGGCCAGCCGCACCGCCCGGCGCGCCGAGCCGACCGCGGCCTCGACGGCTCCGGCGAGCAGGCTCGCGTGCGCGATCGAACCGGCCAGCAGCGCCGCGTCCCGGCCGGACACCTGCTCCTCCGCCGGGCAGCGGGCGAACACGGCCAGCGCCCCGTGGGCGTCGCCGCGCTGGTAGAAGACGCGGCCCAGCCGCCAGGCGGTGGCCGCGGCCAGCGGCCGCTGCGTCTCGGCGACGGCCTCGTAGGCGCGCTGCGCCCCGCCCAGGTCGCCCGAGGTGCGCAGCGCGTCGCCCAGCAGCAGCCGCAGCCGGTCGTCGCGCTCGTCTTCGGGCAGCTCGCCGACGAGCCGGGCCACCAGCCCGGCGTGCCCGCCGGCGACCATCCGGCCGCCGTGCTCGCGCAGCACGTCGGCGGCCGCCGCATGGTCCCCGGCGCGCACCAGCTCGCGGGCCGCGGCCGACGGCGGCCCGTGCTCGCGGTACCAGCCCGCGGCCGCCCGAGCCGTGGCGCGGCCGTCCCCGGCCGAGGTCGCCGCCCTGAACCCTTCGGCGGGAGCCACGCCCGTTCCGCCGCCGGTGTCCGCGGCGGCCCCCGGTTGCGTGCCGGCTCCGACAGAGGCGATGCGGGCCAGCACCGGCACCAGCCGCTCCACCACGGGCAGCCCGGGGGCCGAGCCGGGCTCGCGCACCAGGATCCCGACCTGGCGCAGCAGGTCCGTCAGCGCGCCCGGCTCGGGCACACCGAGCGCCCCGCACAGGCCCGCCGTCAGCGGCGACAGCCCGCCTGCCCGCGCGATCAGGTGCCGGGCCTGCTCCGACAGCCCGGGCAGGACGTGGTCGCGTACGTAGGCGGCCGCCGGTCCGGAGACGGCCGGGTCGGTGGCGGATCCGTGCAGGCGTACCGCCTCGACGGCGAGCTGCACCAGGGCGGGCCAGCCGCCGGTGTCGCTGTGCAGGCGTGCGGCGAGGTCCGGGTCGGCCGTGCCGCACGCCTCGGCGAGCAGGTCGGCGACGTCGTCGACGGTGCAGGCGAGTTCGGCCGGGCCGGTCTCGGTCCACCGGTCGGCGGCGGGCGAGCGCCACGGCACGGGCCAGCGCGACGCCAGCGCGACGTCGACCCCGGGGCCGAGCGCGGCCACCGCGTTCAGCAGCCGCGCCAGCTCGTCGTCGGGCAGCCGGGGCAGGTCGTCGAGCACGATCGGGCCGTCCGCCTCGGCTCCGGCACGGGCGACGAACGCGGCCGGATCGGTCCCGGCCGGCCACCAGCGGGCCGCGGGCGCGGGATACCAGCGGCGCAGCGCGGTGGTCTTGCCGTAGCCCGCCGCGGCGACGACGACGCGCCGGTTCGGTGCAGGTGCCATGTGAGCCTGGGGTCTCCGATCGTGCTGCCGGACCTGTGCTGACAGGCTGGGGCCACCCTCCGGTGTGGACAAGCATTCTGTCGGAAACGCGTGTTGTGCGCCATGCGGCGGTGGGCGCGCCGCGTTCCGGTGGGCAGTATGGGTGCCATGGCCGACACCACGATCACCGACGCGGGGCAGGGCAGCTACGTCAACCCGGACGGCGCCTTCACCCGCGACCAGCGCTACATCGCCACCCGCATCACCGCCGACGGCCGCGACGGCTACCCCGTCGCGGCGGGGCGCTACCGGCTGGTGGTCAGCCGCGCCTGCCCCTGGGCCAACCGGATGATCATCGTACGGCGCCTGCTCGGGCTGGAGGAGGCGCTGCCGATGGCGGTGGCCGGGCCGACCCACGACAAGCGCAGCTGGACCTTCGACCTGGACCCGGGCGGCCGGGACCCGGTGCTGGGCATCGAGCGGCTGCAGGAGGCGTACTTCGCGCGGTTCCCCGGCTACGAGCGCGGCATCACCGTGCCGGCGATCGTGGACGTGCCCACCGGGCAGGTCGTCACCAACGACTACCAGCAGATGACGCTGGACCTGTCGCTGGAGTGGACCGCGCTGCACCGGCCGGGTGCGCCGGAGCTCTACCCGCAGCCGCTGCGCGACGAGATCGACACCATCAACGAGCAGGTGTTCAAGGACGTCAACAACGGCGTCTACCAGTGCGGCTTCGCCGGGTCGCAGCGGGCTTACGAGGCCGCGTACCGGCGGCTGTTCCACCGGCTGGACGCGCTGTCGGAGCGGCTGGCGACGCAGCGCTACCTGGTCGGCGACACGATCACCGAGGCCGACGTGCGGCTGTTCAGCACGCTGGTGCGCTTCGACGCCGTGTACCACGGCCACTTCAAGTGCAACCGCAGCAAGCTCACGGAGCTGCCGGTGCTGTGGGCCTACGCCCGCGACCTGTTCAGCACGCCCGGCTTCGGCGACACCATCCACTTCGGGCACATCAAGAGCCACTACTACGAGGTGCACCGCGACATCAACCCGACCGGCATCGTGCCCGCCGGGCCCGACCCGTCCGGCTGGTTGACGCCGCACGGCCGCGAGCAGCTCGGCGGCCGCCCGTTCGGCGACGGCACCCCGCCCGGCCCGGTCGCGCCCGGTGAGGAGGTCCCGCCGATCACCGGCTGACCGGCCGCGCGGTGACGCCGGCTCCAGCCGGGCCGGGCGGACCGCCCGGCTGGAGCCCGGTCAGGAGGGAACGGCTGCCGCGCCGACCCGGTCCGCCGTCGCGCCAGGTTCGCGGCTGAGCCACCACCAGCAGCCGACGGCCGCCGCCCCGACCCCGGCGACGATCATCGCGACCCCGGTGGAGCTGCGTTCGGCGAGTACGCCGAGCAGCACCGGCCCGACGCCCTGCAACGTCATCAGGCCGGTGAACTGCAGCGCGAACCCCTGCCCGCGCACCTCGGGCGCGAGCGCGTCGAGGAACGGCCGCTGCACGCCGAGCGAGTAGCAGAACGCCGCCCCGGCCAGGAACATGACGACCATGGCGACGACCGCCGACACCGGCGCCGCCAGCAGCACCAGCGGCCCGCCCAGCCCGGCGATCACGACGGCGACCAGCCGCTCCCGTAGCGCCGGACGCACCAGTCTGCTGTAGACGAGGTTGCCGACGACCATGCCGAGCGGCGCGCACGCCAGGATCACGCCCGCCGTCGCCGAACCGTGGCCGCGCTCGGCCGCGTACGGCACCACCAGCGCCTCGGCCCCGACGATGAACGCCGGTGGCAGCCACTGGACGAGCAGCAGCCGCCGCACCGGACGGTCGCGCAGCAGCGCGGCGGTGACCTGCCAACTCTGGCCGACGGCCGAGCCGGCGGTGGCGGCAGGCGCGGCGAAGTCGGGCAGCGCCAGCCGCACCCACACCGCGCAGACGAGGCCCCCGAAGGCCGCACCCAGCAGCGCCCAACCGGGTGAGAGCGCGGCGACGATCGCACCGCCGAACGCCAGTCCGAGCAGCTGCGCGCCACCGGCGGCGACGCTGGACAGCGCACGTCCCAGCACGTACGCGTCGCCGGTGAGCCGTTCGGCGACCAGCCGGTTGGAGGCCCCGTTGAACACCGGACCGAACACCGCCACCGCCGCGAGCAGGGCCAGGCTCGCGCCGACCGGCAGCGGCAGCAGCGCCAGCGTCGCCGCGGCGGCGGCGTCCAGCAGGAACCCGGCCACGAGCAGCGGCCGGGGGCGCAGCCGGTCGGCGAGCGCCGCCAGCAGCGTGCCCCCGACGACCTGCGGCACGAAGCCGATCGCGAAGGTCAGCGCGGTCAGCACGGGCGAGCCGGTGCGGTCGAAGACGAGCACGGACAGCGCCAGGATCCGCAGCGACCCGGCCGCGATGGACAGTGTCCGGGTCAGGAACAGGGTGCGGAACACCGGCTCGGACAGCACGTCCCGGTACGTCGCCTGCTTCGTCTCGATCACACGGGCGAGCCTTCCGGGCCGGCAGGCGACCGGCGAATGTTTCGTCGAGCGACGTAAGGTCGTGCCATGCTCCGGTTCGAGGTCACCGCGGACGACCTGCTGCACAGCCGGTTCGCGATCTCGCCGCTGTTCGAGCTGGACAGCCTGATCCGGATCCTGGCCGGGCTGTCGCGCGGGCAGCGCCTGCCACCGGGCTGGGCGGGGCGGCTGCGGCCGGCGTACGAGCGGCTGTCGGCGGACCCGGCCATGCGCGCGGTGGTCGCGCTGCACTCCCCCCGCCGCGGTCCGGGGTTCCTGGCTCCGCCACCGGCCGGCCTTGCCCAGACCATCGAGGACGACCTCACCGCCGTCCGCGCCACCCCGCTCGCGCTGGCCCGGCGGGACATCCGGGACTGCCTGGCCCGGCGGGCCTGCCACGATCCCGCCGCGCTCGCGGTCCTGCACGACGCGCGCGTCAGCGAGCTGCTCGCCGACGCGCTGGAGCGGGCCTGGCAGTCGCTGCTGGCCGCCGACTGGCTGCGGCTGCGCGTGATCTGCGAACGCGACGTGCTGCACCGGTCCGCCGACCTCGGCCGGTCCGGCTGGGCGGCCGCGTTCGACGGCCTGCCGCGCGTGCGGTGGCGCCGCGGCGGCATCGAGATCCCGCAGCTGCTCGACGCGGAGGTCGACGTGGCCGGCCGCGGGCTGCTGCTGGTGCCCTCGGTGTTCATCTGGCCCGGCGTCGCCGCCCACCACGAGCAGCCCTGGCATCCCGCGATCATCTACGCCGCGCGAGGCGTGGCCGCGCTGTGGGAGCCGGACCCGCCCCCGGCCGAGGCACTGGCCGCGCTGGTCGGCCGGGCGAGGGCGCGGCTGCTGGAAGCGCTCGCCGAGCCGGCCAGCACCACCCAGCTCGCCCGGTCGCTCGGCCTGGCCCCCGGCGCGGTCGGCGACCACCTGGCCGTGCTGCTGCGTGCGGGCCTGCTGGACCGCGCCCGCTCCGGCCGGTCCGTGCTCTACCGGCGTACGCCGCTCGGCGACGCGATGACCGCCACCGCCTCGCTGTAGCCGATCGCGGAGCCCGTCACCGCGGAAGGACGCGGACCCGGCTGTCCCCCCGGACGACGAGCACGATGTCGACGCGGGACGGCGGCAGGTCGCCCTCGTCCGTGCGCAGCGACCACGCCGGCCGGGTGGTGCCGGGACCGGGTGCCGCCCAGTCGACCGCGGTCAGTGCGGGCAGCCCCCAGGAGGCCTGCGCGTGGGGGTCGGCGACGCCCACGTGGAGCTGGACCCAGGCGTCGTCGTCGCCGACGTTGCGGAAGCCGGCCGGCACCGTGGCCGGATCCAGCACGAACGCGAACCGGCCGGCGTCGTCGGTGCGGGTCGTGCCGACCTCGTGCCACGGGACGACGTCGCCGTCCCCGAACTCGGCGTCGTTCGCCGGCCACAGCTCCGCGTACACCTCGGCCCCCGCCACCGGCTCGCCCGCCGCGTCCAGTACGTGTCCCTGGGCCACGGTCGCGTTGGTGATCTCGATCGGGTCCGGGGCGGCCGCGCCCCGGACGGCGAAGACCGCCACCGCCGCCAGCGCTGCCGCGGCGACAGCCGCTCCGATGGTGACAACTGCTCGTCGCATGGGCTCCCCGTACCGTGCCTGGGTGGATCGGCACACGATACGGACGCGGCGCGTCCAGCACCAGAGCCAGCTCACCGCACCGGCGCGAGCAACGCCCGCTGACGGCTGCCGGACTCAGGCGTCGGCGATGCCGCGGCGCTCGGCGATGGGCACGGTGCCCGCGCCGGGCCGCTCCAGGCGCTGCTGCTCGCGCAGGTGCTCCGGGGCCAGCCAGCGCGCCAGGTGGTAGCCGACGATGGTCACGATGGTGCCCAGCGCGATGCCGCTGAGCTGGAACGTCGGGCTGAACACCAGCGACGTGTCGCCGATGGCGATGATGATGCCCGCGGCCAGCGGCACCAGGTTGATCGGGTTGCCGAAGTCGACCCCGGCCTCCTTCCAGATCTTCGCGCCGAGCAGGCCGATCATGCCGTACAGCACCACGGTGATGCCGCCGAGCACGCCGCCCGGGGTGGCCGAGATGACCGCGCCGAACTTCGGCGAGAACCCGAACAGGATCGCCACCAGCGCCGCGATGAAGTACGCCGCCGTGGAGTAGATCCGCGTCGCCGCCATCACGCCGATGTTCTCCGCGTACGTCGTGGTCGGCGAGCCGCCGACGGCGCTGGACAGCACGGTCGCGACGCCGTCGGCACCGATGGCCCGGCCCATGACCGGGTCGAGGTCGTGGCGCGTCATCTCGGCGACGGCCTTGACGTGCCCGGCGTTCTCCGCGATCAGCGCCACCACGGCGGGCAGCACCAGCAGGATGAACGCGGCCTTGAAGTCGGGCAGGTGCCAGCCGGCGATCTCGTTGCCGTTGGCGTCGACGCTGGTGCGCGGCGGGAACCCGAGCCACGGTGCGCTGGCCACGCCGGACCAGTCGACCCGGTCGTGGGTGGTGGGTTCGCTCGCCCCGGGCAGCAGCGAGGTGATCGGGCCGATGACGCGGTCGAGCAGCCAGGACAGCACGTACCCGAAGACCAGGCCGAGGAAGATGGCGATGCGGCCGACGAAGCCGCGGGCGGCGACCGCGACGACGATGACGAACAGCATCGTCACCAGGGCGACCCACTGGTCCTGCGGCCAGTACACCGACGCCACCACCGGGGCGAGGTTGAAGCCGATGAGCATGACCACGGCGCCGGTCACCACCGGCGGCAGCACGGCGTGCAGCACCCGGAATCCGAGCAGGTGGATGAGCAGGCCGACCAGGGCGAGCACCAGGCCCGCGACCAGGATCGCGCCGGTGACGTCGGCGGAGTCGCCGCCCTGGGCGCGGATCGCCGCGACCGCGCTGACGAACGACGCCGAGGTGCCCAGGTAGCTGGGCACCAGACCGCGCACGATGAGCAGGAAGCAGATGGTGGCCACACCGCTGACCATGATCGCCAGCTGCGGGTTGAGCCCCATGACCACCGGGAACACGAACGTCGCGCCGAACATGGCGACGACGTGCTGCGCGCCCAGCCCGAACATGCGCGGCCAGGACAGCCGCTCGTCGGGGGCGACCACCTGGCCCGGCGGCGGCGTCCCCCCGCCGTAGACCTCACGCCATCGGAACACCCGCGACCTCACCTCCGGCACACCGTCCGCCTACAGGGTGCCTCGTCGGACCGCCCCATCCGGCGCGGCCACGCCGAAGGATCACGGGATGATCGCGTCGATATAGCCGCCGTCGACCCGCAGGGCACCGCCGGTGGTGGCCGAGGCCAGGTCCGAGCTGAGGTACGCGACCATGTTGGCGATCTCGTCCGGCTCGATCAGCCGCTGGAGCAGCGAGTACGGCCGGTACTCCCGCATGAACCGCCGCTGCGCCTCGTCCCACGGCAGCTCGTCGCCGACCAGCTCGGCGACGTAGGTCTCCACCCCGGCGGTGTGCGTCGGCCCGGCCAGCACGGAGTTGACGGTCACCCCGGTCCCGGCAGCCGCCTTGGCGTACCCCCGGGTGACGGCGAGCAGCGCGGTCTTGGTCATGCCGTAGTGGACCATCTCCACCGGCGTGACGATCGCCGAGTCGCTGGCGATGGCCGTGACCCGGCCCCAGCCGCGGTCCATCATGCCCGGCAGGTACATCCGGATCAGCCGGACCGCCGACAGCACGTTGACCTCGAAGTAGCGCCGCCACTCGGCGTCGTCGACCTCCAGCACCGGCTTGGCGCCGAAGATGCCGAGGTTGTTGACGAGGATGTCCAGCTCGGGCGCTGCCTCGCGCACCGTCTCGGCGCCCTCGGCCGTGCCCAGGTCGGCGGCGACGGCGGTGACGTCGGCGCCCGGCAGCTCGTCGCGCAGCCGCGCCGCGGCCGCCTCGGTGGCCTCACCCCGGCCGTTGACCACCACCCGGGCGCCGCAGCGGGCCAGCGCCACCGCGATCGCATACCCGATCCCCTGGGTCGACCCCGACACCAGCGCCCGCCGCCCCGCCAGCTCGATCTTCACCCGGCCATCATCACCACCCGCGCCGGGCGGCGGCGCAGTTTCGGGGAAACTGCGCCGATCGCAGGGTTCGATTCGTGCAGTTCCCCGGAAACTGCAGCATCTGACGGGAGCGCGTGCGGCGGGACGGGCCGGGGACGGCGGGGGCCGACCCGGCGCTGCGGCCGGGTCGGCCCTCGGTGGTTCACCTAGCGGTCGGGTGAGGTCACGGGTAGTTGGTGACGGTGCTCGGCACCGTCGCCGTGCCCTGCGCGGGGCCGCCGGTGGTGTTGATGACGTTGTCGATCACACCGTTGCCGCCCAGCGACACCGTCGAGATGCTGTGGAACCTGACGTTCGGGTTGTTCGGCGTCTCGATGCCGCGCGCGGCGTGGATCGTCGGGTCGACGTTGAAGTAGCAGTACACGCCCAGACCCCACGCCTCGTGGCTGGTGACCGAGTCGGCCACCTTGTACGCGGCGTAGCCTCTGGTCGACCCGTTCATGTACGCGGCCTGGTTCGGCGGGTCGTAGGGCAGCTCGTTCTGGAAGAAGATCGTCCGTCCGCCCTGGCCGTTCCAGACCACGTTGTACTTCTGGTAGTGCTCGACGAACAGGCCGGTCGCCAGCACGTTGTCACCGTTGACGATGACACCCTGGTCGGCCGTGTTGACCGTCCAGCCGATGCCCGCGCCGTGGTCGCCGCGCCACGCCCAGATGTGGTCGATGATGACGTTGTCGCTGTTGACCACGAGACTGGTGGTGGCCTTGCCCGGGTGGGCGCCGCCGATCCGGAAGAACACGTCCGAGATGGACGTCGGGTTGGCCGCGTGGCTCGCCGAGGAGTTCGACGGGCCGAGCTCCAGCAGCACCGGCGAGTTGACCGTGCCGGCGTCGAACAGCACGCCCGCGATCTTCACGCCGTCCACGTCGGCGACCCGCATCGCGACCACGCCGTTGTCCGGGATGATCGTCGCGTAGCCGATGCCGAGCACCACGGTGTCGGCCCGGTTGACGTTGATGGTGCCGTCGATGTGGTAGATGCCCGGCGTGAACAGCAGGTGCAGGCCCTGCGCCAGCGCCTGGTTGATGCGCGCCGCCGTGTCGCCGGGCTTGGCGACGTAGAACGACGTCAGCGGCAGCGAGGTGCCCGGGGTCGCCCCGGACGCCCAGCTGATGCCGCGGGCGTTGGTCCGCAGCGACGGCACGAACACCCGGTAGTTGCCGCCCGAGTCCAGGTAGAGGTAGGGCTTCTCCCGGCTGAGCGGGGTGTTGTTCAGCGTCGTGTAGACCGGGTTCGGGAAGCCGGTCGCCGGAGCGCCGACCACACCCGAGAACACCATGTTCCACACGCCGTTGACCCAGCTGCCGATCTGGCTGTCGCGGGTGTACCACTGCTGCTGCGAGTACGGCCCGACCGCGCCGGAGACGCGGCTGTCGGCGATGTACCCGCCGGAGGCCCAGCCGTAGCCGTTCGGGGCCAGGTTCAGGTCGCCGTGGATGTCCATCCGCCGGAACGGCGCCGCCTGCGAGACGGCCCACCGGGTGAACCCGGCCGACGGGTAGATCGACAGGTTCTCGGCCGAACGCCAGAAGTTCTGCGTGGCGTTGCCCTGGAACCAGCCCGCGTCCACGGTGACGTCACCGTTGATGCGCACATCGGTGGGGTTCTGGCCGAGGCCGACGATGGAGGTGTAGAAGCCGATCTGGGCGTTGAACCCGCTGTAGGTGCCCGGCTTGAACGCCAGCACGTAGCGGCCGGCGCCGAACTGGTCGGACTCCATCTGGTTGAAGACCGCGTCCACCTGCGACTGGATCGTCGCGCCGGACATGCTCGGGTCGAACACCTTCACGTTCGGGCCGAGCGAGCCGCCGCCCTGGATCGGGCCCCCGGGGCTGGTGCTGGGGCTCGGGCTGGCGCTGGGGCTGGGCTGCGTGCTGGGCGAGGTCGGGGTGCCGGAGCGCACGGCGACCTCCCAGAGCGAGTAGCCGTAGCCCGTGGCCCGGGCGGTCATGTAGATGCGCACGTACCGCGCGGACGCCGACGCGTTGATCGTCGTGGTGCCGCCGGTGCCGGTGGTCGTGCTCCACACCGAGGTCCACGTCGACGCGTTGGTGGACACCTGGATCTGGTAGGCCGTCGCGTAGGCGCCCTCCCAGGTCAGGATGATCTGGCAGATCGGGGTGGCCACGCCCAGGTCGATCTGGAGCCACTGCGGGTCGGCGAACGCGCTGGACCAGCGGGTGCCCGTGTTGCCGTCCACGGCCGCCGAGGCCGGGGTGCCGGCGTTCTCGACCGACGACGCGGTGGCGGGCTTGCCCTGCGCCACATTCGTGGTGCCGCAGCCGGTGCCGCCGCCGATCTCGCCGTAGACCTGGAACTCCCACAGTGAGTAGCCGTAGCCGGTGGCCCGCGCGGTGCCGTACATCCGCACGTACCGCCCCGAGCCGGTGACGTTCAGCGTCTGCACGCCGCCGGTGCTGGTGGTGGTGCTGTAGACGCTCGTCCAGCTGGTGCCGTTGGCCGAGGTCTGGATCTGGAAGGCGGTGGCGTACGCCGCCTCCCAGCGCAGGACGACCTGGCTCAGGGTGGCGGTGGCGCCCAGGTCCACCTGGATCCACTGCGGATCGGCGGCGGCGCTGGACCAGCGGGTGCCGGTGTTGCCGTCGACCGCGGCGGTCGCCGGCGTGCCCGCGTTCTCGACGGACGACGCGGTGACGGGCTTGCCCTGCGACAGCAGGGTCACCGCGGCGTTCGCCTCGGTCGAGACGACGACCGTGTATGCCATGAGCAGTACGCCGACGACTGCGAGGACGAGGGCGTACAGGGGTCTGCCGCGGGCGGCGGTCAGACGTAGGACGGATTGCATCTCTTCTCCCTGGTGAGGGGCTCCGGACGGGGGCACCGCCCCGGGCGAGCGGGGACGGGTGTGGGACGGTAGAGAGCGCTCTCTGGAAGAGAGAGTTATCGCTTGTTGAATGCCTGTCAAGAGCGTGTTTCGTCCATGTGACACAGCGGGCCCGCCGACAAGCCCGCTGGCCAGCGTATTTGTTGCCCCGGGCAGCATTCCGCGCGTCGAGTTGGCACGAAGCACATCGGACGATCATGGGAGAGCGATTGCCCACGATCATGTGATCGGCGCCGCCACCGCTGTCGCAGCCGCCCACTAGGGTCTGCTCGGCGATCACCGAGGACATGCGAGGGACCCATGGGCGAGCGGCCGGTCGACAGGCTGGTGCTGATGGTGCTGGTCAACCAGGCACGCAAGGCCGCCGCCGCGGCGGACCCCGCGGCCCTGCGCGCCACCGCGCGGGACATGCTGCACCTGATCGGCGGCCGGGGCGGCGTCGGCGCGCTCGCCGCCGCCGACGTCGCGGTGCTGGACGGGATCTACGACCAGGCGTTCCCGCTCACCGACCCCGCCGACCCGGCGGACGTGCTCGACGCACCGTGGCCGACCACCGGCCGCCTGGCGGCGGCGCAGCGGCTGGCCGACGTGCACCACCTCACCGGGGACCGGCTGGACCCGCTGGTCGACACCGCGCTCGACCGCGGCGACCACCGCCTGCTGCGGGTCGTCGCACGCACGCCGCTCGGCGTGGTGGACACCGTCTCGCGGACAATGCTGGCCGACGCGCTCCAGGCGGCCGGCCTGCTCGACGACGAGCTGGTCGAACTGCTGGCCCGGGACCCGCGCCTGGCCCGCAGGCTGGCGGATCCGCGCGACCCGGTGGTCGCCGCGGCCACCGCCGACCGGTTCCGCCCGGCCTGCGACGACCGCCTGTGGGAGCTGACCTCGGCACCGGACGTCGACTGGGACCGGCTGCCGACCACGCCCCCACCGCGCGGCCTGCGGTTCGTGCTGCGGGCGCTGGACTTCACCGGCCACTGGCGGGTGGCCCGCCATCTGGGCGCGGCCGAGCTGACCGTCGCCGAGCGCGCCGAGCTGGTGGAGCACCTGCGCGGGCAGCCGCGGCAGCGGCAGGAGTCGGCGTTCACCATGCGCCTGCCGGCCGGGGACGCGCAGGCGCTGCTGCCGCTGCTGGGCCTGTCCGGCGCCGCGCGGCTGCTGCAGCTGGTCCAGGCCGGTCAGGCACCGAGCCGGGTGGTGCGCAACGACCGCGCCGCGATCCTGGCGGCGGCCGCCGAGGCCGGTGCGGACAACGCGCGGCGGCTGCTGGAGCTGGCGCCCAACGACGTGGTCGCGGCGGCCCTCGGCCTGCGCCGCAAGCAGATCATGGCGCGCGTGGCCAAGCACTCGCCGGTCGGCATCACCGCGTACGGCATGCTGCCGCCGGAGGCGGGTGAGTCGGTGCTGGACCGCTGGGTGGCGCTGCGCGAGCTGCGACGCCGTGGCGTGACGGAGTTCACCGCGCCGGAGCGCCGCCGCCAGCACGCGGTCGCGGTGGACGTCGCGCTCGACCACCTGGCCCAGGTCGGGGGGTATGCCGACGCCGCCGCGCTGGACGCCGCCGGGGAGGCGCACGCTCCCCTGCCGCCGGCGCCCGTGCTCCAGGTGGGGGCGTACACGGCGACGGTCGGGTTCCTCGGGCCGGAGGCCGCGGTCGTCGCGGCGAAGGGCGCGCGGGCGCTGAAGAGCCTGCCCGCGGCGGTGCGCGCGGATCCGGGCCTGGCCGCCCTGCGCGAGCGGCACGAGCTGCTGCGGGGCGAGAGCGCGCGCCTGTGCCGGCGGCTGCACCGTCTCATCACCACGGCGGAGTCCCTCCCGGCCGCGGAGCTGTCCCGGCTGCGCGCCACCCCGGCCGGTGCCGGGCTGCTGCCGCTGCTGGTGTGGCAGGACGCGGGCGGGCGGTTCGGCTGGCTCGACGACGTGGACACCTCGGGTCCGGTCACCGCGGCGCATCCGGCGGCGCTGGCCGCGGCCGGGCTGCTGACCGGCCGGCAGGCCGAGGCGGCGCGGCTGCGGCTGTGCCAGCCGGTGCCGCAGCTGTTCCGGGAGTGGTTCGCGCCGACGCCGGCGGAGGCGGCGGGGCAGGCGACCAGGTTCACCGGCCGCGTCATCGACGGCGGCGCGGCGGCCCGGGAGCTGGCGGTCCGGGGCTGGGCGCTGCACGACGCACCGGCCGCCCGCGCGGTGAAGCGGTTCGCCGCGCACACGGCGGTGCTGCACGGCAGCGTGCCCGGCCACTGGGGCGCGGGTGACGTCACCTTCGACCGGCTGGAGTTCCAGGACGCCGACGGCGCCGTGCCCGCGGACCGCGTGCCGGTGGTGCTGTTCTCCGAGGCGGTACGCGATCTGGAGCAGGCCGCCTGGTCGGGGCGGCGCGGCGTCGACGACTACGCGACGGGCCTGGCCGGGTCCCGGGCCGCGCTGCTGACGGCCACGCTCAGCCAGGGCGGCTCGGACCGGATCAGCGTCGACGGCGACGCCGCCGTGATCCACGGCTCGCGGGCGCGGTATCAGGTGCACCTGGGCACCGGCGCCGTCACCGTCGACGGCGGACCCCGGGTGCGCGAGCTGCCGTACGCGTTCGGCGAGTCGCTGCACGCCGCGGTGTTCCGGCACGTCGCCGACGGGGGCCAGGCCACCACCCGGCTGCTCAGCCGCATCCTGTGGCTGGCCGGGGACGAGCACCTCGACCGGTCGACGCTGGAGGCCCTCGGGCTGGTGCGGCCGGGCGCGACCCGGTGCGCCACCTGCGGGGGCCTGCACCCGAGCCGCTAGCCGGGCCTCGCGGGCAACATGAAGCCGAATCGTGCAAGATAGCCTGGTTAGCCGAGCTTCAGGCCGGGTACAGCGGCCTTGCCAGCCGCGTCGGAGAAGGGATTCACATGGCGGATGCGGTCACCGTCGACGAGCTTCATCCAGGTGATCACGCCTGCCTGACCTTCACGGACCCCGACGAGCGACTCGACCTCGTCGCCGAGTTCGTCGCGGACGGCCTGCACCGGGGACAGCGCGTCATCTGCTTCACCGACTCGCTCACCCCCGACGAGCTGGCCGCCGAGCTGGCGATGCGGGAGGTGGCCGCGGTGGCGGCGATCGACCGCGGTCAGCTCACGCTGTACGCCAGCCACGACGCGCCCGCCGCGGAGGGCGGCGCGACCGCGGAGCGGATGGTCGCGCTGATCGCCGCGGAACGGCACCGGGCCGCGCGCCGGGGCGTGCCGGGCCTGCGCGTCAGCGCCGACATGTGCTGGGCCGGGCGGCCCGTCGCGATCGACCAGCTGGTGACGTTCGAGCGGCAGGCGGCGAGCCTGTTCACCGACGGCCGGCTGACCGCGATCTGCCAGTACGACCGGGAGACGTTCGACTCGGTGACGCTGGCCTTCGCCGCCGACGCGCACCACAAGACGATCGCCGCGCTGGCGTACCACGACACGCCGCTGCTGCGGATCTGCCGCCAGCACCGGCCGCCCGGCGTGCGCATCGCCGGGGAGATGGACTACACGCACCTGGAGCCGCTGCGGCAGGCGCTCACCGAGGCGCTGCGCCTGGACGACAACATCCACCTCAACCTGACGAAGCTGCGCTTCATCGACGTCACCGCCGCGACGGCCGTCGTGCAGGCCGCGCTGACCATGCCCGCCCAGCGGCGGATGGTGGTCAGCTGCCCGGGCCCGGTGGCGGCGGTCTTCGAAGCGGTCGGCGCCGGGCAGGCCGCGCAGATGTCCCTGCAGAGGCAGTCATGAACAGCGCCGACCCGGTGCAGGATCCGTCGCGGCCGATCGCCCGGCCCGCCGGGCTGGACGTCGAGTTCGTCGCCGACGACCTGTACACGCTGCGGGCCGCGGTCAACGCGCACGCGGCCGAGTTCGGGCTGGCCGAGGCGGGCCTGAGCCGGCTGCTGGTGGTGGCCACCGAGCTCGCCACCAACGCGATCCGGCACGGCGGCGGGGCGGGGCGGCTGCGCCTGTGGCGGGCCGACGGCGCGATCTACTGCCAGGTCAGCGACGCGGGGTCGGGCATCGCCGACCCGGTGCGGGCCGGCACCGAGCTGGTGCCGCTCAGCGAGCACGGCGGGCGGGGGCTGTGGGTCGTCCGCCAGTTCACCGACGGGTTCGACATCACCGACGGCCGGCCCGGCGCCATCGTCACCGTGAAGATCACGATCTGAGGCGCGTCAGCGCGCCAGGCCCGCGTCGTGGGCCAGCAGGGCGACCTGCACCCGGTTGTTCAGCTCCAGCTTGAGCAGCAGCCGGGAGACGTACGCCTTGACCGTGGCGACGCTCATGTGCAGCCGCGCGCCGATCTCCGCGTTCGACAGGCCCTGGCCGATCGCGACCGCGACCTCCCGTTCCCGCTCGGTCAGCCGGTCGAGCTGCTGCTGTGCCCGCCTCGCCCGGACCGCGCCCGTGCCGTCGGTGACCTGGCTGATCAGCCTGCGGGTGACCGACGGCGACAGGATCGGCTCCCCCGCCGCGACCCGGCGCAGCGCCCGGACCAGCTCCGCGGGCGGGGTGTCCTTGAGCAGGAACCCGGCCGCCCCGGCGCGCAGCGCCCGCAGCACGTGCTCGTCGGCGTCGAACGTGGTCAGCACCACCACGTCGGGTGCGTCCGAGCGGCGGCGCAGCAGCTCGGTGGCGGCCAGCCCGTCCATGCGCGGCATGCGGATGTCCATCAGCACGATGTCCGGCCGGTGCGCGTCCACCGCCGCGGCGACCTCGGTGCCGTCGGCGGCCTCGGCCACCACGCGCATGTCGTCCAGCCCGGCCAGCATCATCGTCAGCCCGGCGCGGACCAGGGGATCGTCGTCGACGATCAGCAGCCTGATCATGCGGGCCACGGCTGCCAGGTCCAGAGCCGGAAGTCGCCGCCGTCGGTGCGGCCGTGCTCGATCCGGCCGCCGGCCAGCGACACCCGCTCGGCCAGCCCGATCAGCCCGGTGCCGGTGCCCGGGATACCCGGCCCGTCGCCGAGCGGCGCCCGGCTCAGCACCTCCACGGTGATCCCCTCCTCGGGTCCGCCGCCCACCGCCACCTGCACGGTCGCGCCGGGGGCGTGCTTGCGCGCGTTGGTCAGACCCTCCTGGACCACGCGGTACGCGGTACGCCCCGCGTGCGCCGGGACGGCCGCCGGCTCGGGCAGGCGCTGGGACAGCCGCACCCGCATCCCGGCCGCCTGGGACTCGCCGACCAGCTCCGGCAGGTCGGCGAGGGTGGGCTGGGGGCGATCGGGCTCGGTGTCGGCGTCGGCGGCTCGCAGCACGCCGATCACCTGCCGCAGGTCCTGCAGCGCCTGGTGCGCGCTGTCCCGGATGACGCCCGCGGCGCGGGCCACCTCCTCGGGCGGCGCGTCGGGCCGGAACTCCAGCGCCCCGGCGTGCAGGCTGAGCAGTGAGATCCGGTGCGCGAGCACGTCGTGCATCTCGCGGGCGATGCGGGTGCGCTCGCGCTGGCGGGCCTGCGCGACGCGCTGCTCCTGCTCGGCCTCGGCGCGCTCCGCACGCTCGCGAAGCGACTGCACCAGCTGGCGGCGGGCCCCGATGAGCAGCGCCCATCCGGTGACCATGGCGAGGATGGTCCAGGTCCACAGCACCGCGAACCCGTAGCCGAACTCCTTGTCGGGATAGATCACCAGGTACGGCAGCACAGCGGTGCCCTGCAGCGCGGCGATCACGAGCACGGTCCGCGGCCGGCAGCGGGCGCCGACGGTCAGCAGCGAGATGATGCCCGCCCCCGCCGACAGCGGCGAGAACGTGCCGGCCAGGGCGGTCAGCACGGCCAGAGCCACGGGGAAGCGGCGACGCCAGTACAGGGCGACGCACAGCAGCCCCGCGACCACCAGGTCGGCGAACGCGATCAGCTCCGGTGGTCGCATCGACCGCGCGACCACCTCCACGTCGTACACGATGAGCCCGAGGAAGCCGGCGAGCACCACGCAGCCCAGGTCGGCCAGCCGGTCGCGCAGCGAGCGCCGCACGTCGCCGCGCAGCTCGCCGCAGAGCAGTCGGCGCAGGGGGTGGTCGGGGGCGTTCGCGCTCGTCATGGTGCGTCCCAGGGTACGGGCGGGCGCCTGCGGGCGGGTACCGACTTTGGTCTACGCCACGGGTGGACCGAAGTCGCCACGCGTCGCCCTGCGGCCGCTGCGCGGCGGGGCCGGTCCCGCCGACGCTGGTACGCATGATCGAGGTCGCTCATCTCACCAAGCGCTACGGCGCGCAGGTCGCCGTCGACGACGTGTCCTTCACCTGCGAGCCGGGCACCGTCACCGGCTTCCTGGGCCCGAACGGCGCGGGCAAGTCCACCACCATGCGGATGATCTGCGGGCTCACCCCGCCGACGGGCGGCCACGCCACCGTCGCCGGGCAGCCGTACCGGCGGCTGCCGAACCCCGGGCGCGAGGTGGGCCTGCTGCTGGACGCCTCGGCCCAGCACCCCGGGCGCACCGGCCGGGAGACCCTCGCCCTGGCCGCGCAGCTGCTGGGGGTGCCCGCGAGCCGGGCGGGCGAGCTGCTGGCCCTGGTCGACCTGTCGCCCGCCGCCGCGCGCAAGCGGGTCGGCAACTACTCGCTGGGCATGCGCCAGCGGCTCGGCCTGGCGCAGGCGCTGCTCGGCGGCCCGCGGGTGCTGATCCTGGACGAGCCCGCCAACGGGCTGGACCCGGAGGGCATCTACTGGATGCGCGGCCTGCTGCGCGACTTCGCCGACCGGGGCGGCACGGTGCTGCTCTCCTCGCACCTGCTGCGCGAGGTCGAGGCCGTCGCCGACCGGCTCGTCATGATCGGCAAGGGCCGGATCGTGGCGCAGGGCGCCAAAGACGACCTGCTGGCCGGATCCGGGACGCGGGTGCGGGCACTGGACCCGGACGCGCTGCGCCACGCGCTGGCCGCGGCCGGGCTCGCCCACTCCCCCGCACCCGGCGGCGCGCTGCTGGTCGACGGGGACGCCGAGGCCGTCGGCCGGGCCGCCGCGGCCGCCGGGGTCGTGCTGCTGGAGCTGGGCTCCCGTGGCGCGCACGGCCTGGAGGAGATGTTCCTGAGCCTCACCAACGGCACCACCACCCCCGAAGGGACCGCCCGATGACCGTCACCGCCCCCGCCCCGACCGGCACCCCGATCGCGGCCACGACCCCGGTGCGCCCCATCTCGCTGTGGCGGCTCACGCTCGTCGAGCTGCGCAAGACGGCCGACACGCGGGCCGGCGCCTGGCTGCTGGCGATCGTCGCGCTGCTGGCCGCCGCCGTCGTCGTGGTGATCATCACGGCCGGGGACGCCACGGACCTGACCTTCCCCGGGCTGCTCGCGCCGACCCTGCTGCCGGCCGCCGTGCTGCTGCCGGTGCTCGGGGTGCTGTCGGTGACCAGCGAGTGGTCGCAGCGCACCACGCTGACGACGTACGCGCTGGTGCCGCGGCGGATGCGGGTCGCGGCGGCGAAGCTGCTGGCCGCACTGGTGCTGGCCGCGCTCGCGTACGCCGCCTGCCTGGCCGCGACCGCCGCGGCGCTGCCGTTCGCGGACGGCGGCACGGACCCGTGGCGGGTCCCGGCGGAGTTCCTGGGCCGGGCCGGGCTGTTCCTGGTGGTGAACGTGCTGCTCGGGGTGGCGTTCGGCACGCTGCTGATGAACTCGGCGCTGGCCGTGGTGCTCTACTTCGTGCTGCCGATCGCGTGGAGCATCCTCGGCGAGATGGTGACCGCGCTGCACCGCCCGGCCGAGTGGCTGGACCTGTCGGTCACCTCCGGCCTGCTCCTGGAGCCGGTGATGACCGACCGCGACTGGGCCCGCCTGGGCACCTCGGCGGCGGTGTGGATCCTGGTGCCGCTCGCGCTCGGCCTGGTCCGCCTGCACCGCCGCGAGATCAAGTGACCGCACGACCGGCCGCTAGATCAAGCGATCGTAGGACCGGCCGCGAGACCGAGTGATCGCGTCGCCCGGACGATGACCGGATGACCGCGGTGAAGAAGGGCCGGATCCGGTCCTTCTTCGCCGCGCCCGCGGCGTCGCCGCCATCGGGTCAGGGCAGCCGGTGGCGGGAGAAGAACTCCCAGATCAGGTCGGAACCCGCGACCGGGTGCTCCACCGCGTTCGGCCACTCGTGGCCCATCGTCCGGAGCGCGTAGACCACGTGCTCGGTGCCGTTCGCGCAGGACGCCACCTCCCGGTCGGCGACGCCGCGGGCGTTGCGCACGGTGGTCAGCTTCGGCGTGCCGCAGCCCGCCGCGGCGCGCCAGCCGTCGTTGGTGGCGCTCCACGCCGACGCGATCAGGTCCCGGCCACCCTGGAAGGTCAGCACCGACACCCGGTTGTCCGGGCCGAGCGGGGACTGCCAGGCCGGGACCGGGTCCATCTTGCCGCTGACCGGTGCGATCGCCGCGAACCGGCCGGGCAGCTCGCGGGCCAGCCGGTAGCTGAACGCGGCGCCCGCCGAGAAGCCGGTGACGTATACCCGGGCGCGGTCGGCCCCCCAGACCGAGACGAGGTGGTCGATGAGCCCGGCGAGGAACCCGACGTCGCCGCTGCCCGGATCGCCGACGGTGCCCACGTCCCACCGGTTGCCGAAGCCCTGGGGGTAGACGGCGAGGAAGCCCGCCCGGTCCGCGACCGGGTTGAACCCGCTGCGCTGGGCCACCTCGGCGCTGGTCCCGGGCTGCCCGTGCAGCACCAGCACCAGCGGCAGGCCCGGCCGGTACGCCGGCGGCGCGTGCACCGTGTAGTCGCGCCGGACTCCGCCGTGCACGATCGCCTGCGCGTGCTCGCCCGGTCCCGGGTTCTCGGCGGGCAGGCTGATCTCCGGGGCCGGCGGCGGCGTGGGCGGTGTCTCGGCGGTGGAACCGCAGGCGGTGAGTACGGTGACGATGCCCGCGAGGGCGATGACGCGTTTCACGGCGGACCCCTGTCTCCCGTCGCAACTATGTCAGAGTTGACATGTCAGAAGTTACATAACAAGGAGGCCCCATGGGAGCCGGCGACGGTGACGATTCGGCAACGGCGTCCGGTTCGACGCTGGGCTACGCGCTGCTGTCCCTGCTCACCCGCGGCCCTGCCACCGGTTACCAGCTCTCCAGTCAGGTGAAGGCGCCACTGGGGCACTTCTGGACGGCCAAGCACAGCCAGATCTACCCCGAGCTGGCCCGGCTCGCCGCGGCCGGCTGGGTGAGCGCCGTCGAGCAGGCGGGCCCGGGGCCGCGCGCGAAGAAGACCTACGAGATCACGCCGGATGGGCTCGCCGCGCTGCGGGCGTGGCTGGTCGTCCCGCCCGTCGCGCAGCCCCGCAGCGAGATCACGCTGAAGGCGTACGCCGCCAACAGCGGCGACCCGGCCGCGATGGCCGCGCTCTACGGGCAGCTCGCCGAACGCGCCGAACGCATGCTGGCCGAGTACGAGCAGGACGCGGCACGCATGCGCGAGGCGGGCATGGACCATCCGGCCCATCCCCGGTTCGGCAACTACGCGGTGCTGCTCATGGGCATCGAGTCGCAGCGCACCGTACGCAGCTGGGCGGCCTGGCTCGCGGCGTCGCTGCACGGCGGCGAGCGGATCCCCTACGGCGGGCCGTCCGGCGCGCGGGACAATGGATATTGAGTGGTCGAACCGTGCCGCGCTCGGCACACTCCTGTGTCGGCACCGACGACGGGGGGAACACCACGATGCCATTCCAGACCATCACCGGCACCGCGGCGCCGCTGCGGCTGTGGGCCGATCCGGCGGCCGTGGACGAGCGGGCCATGGCGCAGCTGCGCAACGTGGCGGGCCTGCCGTGGACGCACGCGGTCGCCGTGATGCCCGACGTGCACGTCGGCATCGGCGCGACCGTGGGCTCGGTCATCGCGATGCGCGGCGCCGTCGCCCCGGCCGCGGTGGGCGTCGACATCGGCTGCGGGATGACCGCCCAGCTGACCTCGCTGCGGGCCCACGA
Source organism: Catellatospora sp. NPDC049609 (assembly GCF_040675365.1). Lineage (NCBI taxonomy): Bacteria > Bacillati > Actinomycetota > Actinomycetes > Micromonosporales > Micromonosporaceae > Catellatospora > Catellatospora sp. NPDC049609. The sequence continues at coordinate 54,202 of NZ_JBFAOU010000015.1, forward strand.
GCTGCCCGACGACCTGTCGAAGCTGCGCTCGGAGATCGAGAAGGCGGTGCCGGTCGGCATGGCCCTGCACAAGCACTCGGTCGACGTGGACCATCTGGCCACCGGCCTGCGCGGCTGGCACCGGTTCTGGACCGACTTCGACGACCTGTCCGCGCCGCACGTGCTGCGGCGCAAGGGCCGGGTCATGCAGCAGCTGGGCACGCTCGGCGGCGGCAACCACTTCATCGAGGTGTGCCTCGACGGCGAGGACCGGGTCTGGCTGATGCTGCACTCGGGCTCGCGCGGCATCGGCAACGACCTCGCGCAGTACCACATCGCCAAGGCCAAGGACCTGCCGCACAACGCCGACCTGCCCGACCCGGACCTGGCCGTCTTCGTCACCGGCGAGCCGACGATGGAGGCCTACCGCCGGGACCTGTTCTGGGCGCAGGACTACGCCCGGCGCAACCGCGCGGTGATGATGGCGCTGCTGCGCGACGTGGTGCGCCGGCGGTTCACGAAGGTCGAGTTCGAGCCGGAGATCTCCTGCCACCACAACTACGTGGCGGAGGAGGTCCACGACGGGCAGGAGCTGCTGGTCACCCGCAAGGGCGCGATCCGCGCGGGCCGGGGCGACTTCGGCATCATCCCGGGTTCGATGGGCGCGTCGTCGTTCATCGTGCGCGGGCTGGGCGCGGCCGAGGCACTGCAGTCCGCCTCGCACGGCGCGGGCCGCAAGATGAGCCGCACCCAGGCGCGCAAGCAGTTCAGCGTGCGGGATCTGGCCGCGCAGACCGCAGGCGTGGAGTGCCGCAAGGACAGCGGCGTCGTCGACGAGATCCCGGCGGCGTACAAGGACATCGACGAGGTCATGGCGCAGCAGTCCGATCTGGTCACCGTGGTGGCCCGGCTCAAGCAGATCGTCTGCGTCAAGGGCTGAACCGGCGACCACCAGGGCACTTCGGAGATGCCCTGGTGGTCGAAACCGGACAGTAAATGCGCGGACGAGCGCCGCCGCCGACGGTAACGTGCCGATCCATGGAACTGCGGGCGTACGAACGGACCGACGACGAGGCGCTGGACCGGGTGTGGCGCGCGGCCCGCGCCGTGGACGGCGACGTGTCGCTGCCCGGCCCGGGTGACCTCGGCGCGTCCGGGCTGGTCGCCGTCGCGGACGGGGACGTCGTCGGCTACAGCCGCCTGGACCGGTGGACCGAGGCCGACGGCACCGAGATGTTCCTGGTGACCGGCTGCGTGGACCCCGCGCACCGGGGCCGCGGGCACGGCACGGCGCTGCTGCGCCGCCAGGAGGCGCAGGCGGTCGCCATCGGCGGCGCGACCCCGCAGGCGATGCTCGGCGGCAACGCCGACGAGGGCCACGCCGACGCCCAGGAACTGCTGCGCGACAACGGGTACCAGGTGGCGTTCACCCTGGTGCGGCTGCGCCGCCCGGTGACCGCCGTGCCGATCCCGCCCCTGCCCGACGGGTTGCGCCTGCGCCCGGTGCGGGCCGAACACCATCCGGCGATCCACGCCGCGATCGACGAGTGCTTCACCGGCGACCGCCTCGGCTTCGTCACGGTGGACTACGACGAGTACCTGGCGGGCGTGTCCGACACCGACCTGTGGGTGGTCGCCTGGGACGGCGACGAGGTGGCCGGCCTGGTCGTCAACGAACGCGAGGACGACGGCGTGGTCGACTCCCCCTGGGTCGCGGTGCGCCCGGCGTACCGCCGCCGGGGCCTGGCCTCGGCCCTGCTGGCCCGCAGCCTCGCCTCGATGCGCGAGCACGGCGTCACCACCGCCTGCCTGCGCACCGTCGCCGAGAACCCCCACGGCACCGTGTCGCTCTACGAGCGGGCCGGCTACCAGGTGGTGCAGCGCCTGCCCCGCTTCCGCAAACCCCTGCACCCCTGACCCGCAAGGAAGGGCACCTTCTTAACCCTATGTGTAGAAGAAGGTGCCCTTCTTGACCCGTCCGACCTTGACCCGCGCATGCCGGGCGGCCCACGATATAGCGCATCCATTTAGATGCGTGAGATCCTCCGCCACGAGCGGTGGATCGGATGGGGAGTCACCATGCGCGCCCTGCGCCAGCTTCTCCTACCCCTCTGCGCCGCGATGACCGTCGCGCTTTCCGCAGCTCCCGCCGGTGCCGCGCCCGCGGCCCCCGCACCGGCCGCCGGCATCCCCGCGGCCCTGGACACCCTCGCCCGCCAGGTCGCCGTGGCACTGTCCGACGGCGCGCTGCGCCAGCGGCTCGGCGCCGCGCTGCTGGCCGGACCGGTCGACCTGGCCACCCTGCGGGCGGGCGCGGCGCCGAGGGCCCGCATCCGGGCCGCCGAGGAGGCGGTACGCACCGCCAAGGGCCTGCCCGCGACCGTGGGTTCGCTGCTGCGGGCCCGGCTGGCCGCCGACACGATGCGCTCCGCCCTCGCCTCCGGCGCGACCCCGCTGGTCGCGACGGCGCCGAGCGACGACGAGGACGCGGCCGTCGTCGCGTACGCCCCGGACGGCCGCCGCGTGCTGCTCGACGCCCACCGGGCGCCCGCCCAGCCCGTGATCGTCATCGAGGTGGACGTGGCCAGGGCACTGCCCGCCGGGCTCGACGTGGTGCGCGGTGAACTCGCCCGCCGCGGTCTCACCGGCGCCGCCCCGGCCCGGACCGCGCTCGCCGGCGGCTACTGGGCCACCAAGGTGAACGCGGTGCGCCTGGCCGACGACGAAGAGCCCTGGATCAAGGGCGCGGCCGAGATCTACAGCATCGTCGGCGGGTTCGGCCTCGACGGCAAGGCCCGGGTCGACATCGTCCAGATGCCCTATCTCGACAACGACGGCACCACCTACCACCCGAACCAGCTGCTGGTCCACTTCTCCGCCTACAAGTACGACCTCGCCGACGTGGTCATGATGGAGGACGACGGCGACACCAACTACCAGCAGCTCGCGCAGGCGATCGCCACGGTGCTGCTGACGGTCCTCGACGCGGGCGTCTACCTCCCCCTGGTCGACCCGATCCTGTCGGCGATCCCGACGTCCTGGTGGACCGACGACCCCGACTACGTCGACTCCTGGTACACCCTGTCCACCGGTAGCAGCGGCCGCCTCCACGGCGCCTCCGGCAACGGCTGGCTGGACGTCGCTCCGTACTGGGTGCCCGAGCTGTGAGCCGGGCGGCCCGCCCGGACCACCCCGGTCGGGCGGGCCGCACCACCCCGGCGAGACATGCCGTGCACCGCGCCGGCGCATAGGCTGGAGATGGCGCTCCCGCCGCGGACCGGCACGGCCCGACGCCGCCGGAGGTGACCCATGAACACCCCGCTCCCCGCCCCGATCGTCGTCGGCCTCGACGGCTCCGCCTGCTCCGAGCTCGCCCTGGACTGGGCGGTCACCGAGGCCCGGCTGCGCCGGGCGGCCCTCAAACTGATCTACGTGGTGGACGCCGTCGCCCCACGCGGCGCGTTCGGCTACCTCACCGACGAGGTGACCGCGTTCGGCGACGACCTGCTCGCCACCGCCCGTGACCGGGCCGCCGCCCGGCAGGTCCCGGCGTCGACGGCGATCGTCTGCGACGACGCCGCGCACGGGCTCATCAAGGAGGCCAAGGACAGCACCATGCTCGTGGTCGGCAGCCGCGGCCACGGCGGCTTCCACGACCTGCTGCTCGGCTCGACCAGCCTGCAGACGGCGATGCACGCCCACTGCCCGGTCGCCGTGATCCGGCCGCACACCGCCCCGGCTCCCGACGAGGGCCGCCGCGTCCTGCTCGGCATCGACGGCTCGCCGCGCTCGGCGGCCGCCACCGGGGTCGCGTTCGACGAGGCCCGGCTGCGCGGGATCGGCCTGACCGTGCTGCACGCCTGGGTCGGCTCGCTCAGCGAGGCCACCGCGGGTCTCGGCGGGCAGGACGGGCTCGAGGTGCGCGCCCGGATGGTGCTGAACGACGCGCTGGCGCCGTGGGTGTCGCGCCACCCCGACGTCGACGTACGCAAGATCGTGGTCAAGCAGCCGCCTGCGCGGGCGCTGGTCGACGCGTCCGCCGAGGCCGAGCTGGTCGTCGTCGGCTGCCGGGGCCGGGGCGGCTTCACCAGCCTCGTGCTCGGGTCGGTCAGCCACGCCCTGGTCCACCACGCCGCCTGCCCGGTGCTGGTCGTGCACGAGTGAGCCGCCTCAGCGCAGCGTCGGCACCGCGCCGTCGCCGGCCGGGTCGACCCGCACGCCGGGCAGGTCCGCGCACCACCGCCGGGTGAGCGCGGCCAGGTGCTCGGGCTCCGCCGCGGCGCGGCCCAGCCCGATGGCGTACCGGAGCTCGCGGCCGGCGCGCCACGGGCGCGGCCAGGCGTGCGCCTGCGCGAATCCGGCCTCCTCCAGCGTGGTGAGCAGGGCACGCATCCGGCCGCGCACCCGCCCGTGCAGGTCGTCGTCGTCCGGCACGGTCACCACGGCCCAGTGCGCGTGGCGGCGGTGCAGCGGCGGTGGCGCGACCAGCTGCGCCCAGCTCTCGGCACCGGCGGTCTCCAAGGTCTCCCACGCCTGGTAGAGCTCCTGCATCAGCAGGTCGAGGCCGCCCGGACCGAGCTGCGCGGTGCACGAACGCACCGGCGCGGTCGGGGTGAGGATCGTGCCGGCCGGGTACGCGCCGCCGGGCTCGCCGTCCAGCGCGACCGGACGCCGCCAGTCCCAGGCGGCCCAGTCCTCGAAGAAGCGGCGCAGCAGGTCGGCGGGGCCGTGCTCCGGCGGCGCCGCGGTGACCGTGCGGGCCGCGAGCACCGCCCAGGCCAGTCCGGGCAGCCCGCCGAACGGCGCGCAGTCGAGCCCCTTCGCCCTCGCCCACGCCTTGACCTGGCGCGCCAGCAGGGCGAACGCCTCCTGCCGCCGGGCCACCGCGGCGAGCACCGCGTCGGCGTCGCCGACCGCGCTCAGCGCGACCGCTGCCGCCTCCCCGAGCCCGGTCCGGCGCGCGACGGCCTCGGCGGGGTCGAGGTCACCCGTGCCGACGAGCACCAGGTCGACGTCGACGCCGCCGCAACGCAGCCGCAGGCCGGGCACTCTCGCGCCGGTCACCTCCCGGATGCCCGTGGCGGCGGGCAGCGCGGCGACGACCCGCGCGGCGACGTCGGCCGCCGTCACCGTGCCGGCCCGCACCGCGACCAGGTCCAGATCCGCGCCGGGCAGCGCGCAGCCCATCCGCCGCGACCCGACCACGTGCACGCCACCACCGAGCGCTGCGTTGAGCGCCGCGACGACCGCACCGGCTTGATCGGCACCCGCCGGGTCGGCACCCGCCCTGCCGGAGCCCGGCGGATCCGAGCCCGCCGGATCGGCGTCCGTCCGCCCGAAGACCGCCGGGTCGGAACCCGTCTGATCGGTGGCGGGTGGGTCGGGGAGCCAGTGCAGGTCGCCGGTGCCGAGGGTCAGCACGGCGCGCGGGCGCATCGGCTCGTCGCCGCGCCGCGACAGCAGGACCAGCTCACCGACCTGCGCGGACATGCCGTCCAGGCGGGCGGCGCAGGCGGCGGCGACCCGCTGCACGTCGCGGGCGCGGCCCAGCGTCAGGTGCGGGGTGAACCCCTCGCCGCGGCCCCGGCAGCGCGGGAACCGCTCGCGCAGCCCCTGCCACAGCCGCGCCCACGGCTCCTCGCCGGCGGCGGCCGGGTCGAGCCAGACCGTGGCGTCGTCGCGGTGGCCGAAGGTGTGCACGCCGTCCAGCCGTACGCCGAACGGCGCGGTCCGCGCGGCGACAGCCGCCAGCAGCGGCGCGGCCCGCTCGAAAGCGGACTCGGGCACGAATCCGAACAGCACGTTGACGTGCGGCGGCCAGCGGTGGAAGGACGGGTCGTACGCCTGGCGCAGCTCCTGCAGCGCGGGCCACAGCCGCTGCGGCGGCAGCCAGGCCAGCGCGGTCCGCGCGGTCGGCGCGACGTCGAGCGCGTCCGTGTCGCCGGGGCAGGCCAGGTCCACGGCCAGCCCGAAGTGGTCGGACGGGAACAGCCCGTCCGGCTGCGGCCGGTCCCCGAGCAGCGCCGCGTGCTCGGCCCGCAGCCCGCCGCGCAGCAGCACCCGGTCCAGCCGCCGCGCCTGGCCGGACAGCGACGAGACCGCCGCGAGGGGGTTGACGGCGGGGTCGAAGGTGGGCGTGTCGTCGCCCGGCCCGTGCACCAGTGACCACGCGTCGGCCAGGCCCAGCATCGCGGTCGGGGTGTCGCCGCCGTCGTTGAAGTCGCCGGCCAGCACGAGGTCCGCTCCGACGCCGGACAGGCCCTCGGCCAGCATGGTCAGCTCGCCCTGCCGGCGCAGCGCGCCCTCGCCGGATCGGTCGCTGCTCAGGTGGGTCGCCGCCACGACGAGCGGCCCGGCCGCGGTGTCGACCGTGACGGCGGCGACGGCCTTGTGCGGGCCGAGCCGGTGCCAGCCCGCCTCGCGTACGGGCAGCCGGCTGAGCAGCAGCAGACCGCCGCCGTCGAGGTCGGCCGGGTCGGCGGGGTCGCCGCAGAGCGTGTAGCGCTCGCGCACCCACGGCTCGCGCAGCAGCAGGTCCAGCAGGCCGGGCTCGGCCTCCTGCAGCGCGATCACGTCGGCGTCCGCCTCGCGCAGCGCCGCGACCAGCAGCGGGCGGCGGCGCGCGGTGTCGATGCGGTCGCGGTCGTAGCGGTCCCACAGGGTGTTCCAGGTGAGCACGCGCAGCCGGTCCGGCCCGGTGCCGGCGGCCGGTGCGGGCACGGCGGCCCAGCCGCGCGACGGGTGCCAGGCGTGCGGCGTACGCGGGGTGAAAAACGGCGCGGGCAGCAGGCGCTGCTCGCGTACCCGGCCCGCGTCGGCGGTGTCGAGCCGGTCGATGCCCGCGGCGCGGTCCCAGACCACCTCGCCGTCGGCCTCGACGAACAGGATCCGGTGCCACGGGATGTCGCCGCCGGGCGTGAACGCGGGCAGCGGGACCCGCTTGGGCGCGGCGCCGCGCTGCTGGACGCCCAGCACGAACCGCTCGGGGTCGAACCGGGGGTCCCAGCGGACACGGTGGTAGATCTGCTCGCTGGTGTGCATGCCGATCCGCGTCCCCTCGCCGGTGATCGGCTACGAGTATGGACCGCTCCCGGGCGCGCGCACACCGTATTTCCGGGCCCCGCGATCGGCATATATCCGGCCTGAGCTGGGAAGATTGAGGCGGAGGCCGGCGCACCCGGTCGGCCCGAACATGGGGGTGACCACGATGTCGGGTAACAAGACCGTCGTCTACCACGGCCCCGGGAACGTTTCGGTCGAAGATCTCGACTACCCGAAGCTGGAACTCGACGAGCAGCACCGCAAGATCAACCATGGGGCGATCCTCAAGGTCGTCGCCACCAACATCTGCGGCAGCGACCAGCACATGGTCCGCGGCCGCACCACGGCGCCGGAGGGGCAGACCCTCGGGCACGAGATCACCGGCGAGGTGGCCGAGGTCGGCTCGGACGTCGAGTTCATCAAGGTCGGCGACCTGTGCTCGGTGCCGTTCAACATCGCCTGCGGCCGCTGCCGCATGTGCATGGAGGGCCACACGGGGGTATGCCTCAACGTCAACCCGGCGCGGGCGGGCGCGGCGTACGGCTACGTGGACATGGGCGGCTGGCACGGCGGCCAGGCGCAGTACGTGCTGGTGCCCTACGCCGACTTCAACCTGCTGAAGTTCCCGGACAAGGACCGGGCCATGGAGAAGATCCTGGACCTGGCCATGCTGAGCGACATCTTCCCGACCGGCTACCACGGCTGCGTCAGCGCGGGCGTGGGCACCGGCTCGACGGTGTACATCGCCGGCGCCGGGCCGGTGGGGCTCGCGGCGGCGACCTCGGCGCTCCTGCTGGGCGCGGCGGCCGTGATCGTCGGGGACCTGAACGACCAGCGGCTGGCCCAGGCCCGCAGCTTCGGCTGCGAGACCGTCGACCTCAAGAGCGACGCCTCGCTGGCCGACATGATCGAGCAGATCACCGGGGAGCCCGAGGTCGACGCGGCCGTCGACGCGGTCGGGTTCGAGGCGCGTGGCCACGGTGAGGGCGCCGGCGAGGAGCCCGCGACCGTGCTCAACGACATCATGTCGATCGCCCGCCCGGCGGCGCGGCTGGGCATCCCGGGGCTGTACGTGACCGGCGACCCCGGCGGCAAGGACGAGGAGGCGAAGGTCGGCAGCCTGCGCGTACGCATCGGCCTGGGCTGGGCCAAGTCGCACAGCTTCGTCACCGGCCAGTGCCCGGTCAAGCGCTACAACCGGCAGCTGATGATGGCGATCCTGCACGACCGCACGCACATCGCGCAGAACGTGCACGCCACCGTGCTGCCGCTCGACGACGCACCGAAGGGCTACACCGACTTCGACCACGGCGCGGCGAGCAAGTACGTGCTCGACCCGAACAAGATGCTGGTCGGCGCCGGCGTGTGACGGCTACATCGCCACCGCGGTGCCGGCGCCCTGGGCACGCGCCCAGGCCACCACGACCGACGCGGCCGCCACGTCGAGCGCGCCGTGCCCGGTCGACTTGAACACCGTCAAGCCACCCCGGTCGTCGCGGCCGGGGTGGCGCCCGTCCAGCACCGCCCCGAGCAGCGTCACCCGCTGCGGGTCGACGCCCTGCAGCTCGTACGCCCCGGCGGGCGGCGGGGAGCCCGCGGCACCGGGCCACTCGGCGAACAGCGCACCGTCGGCGATGACCGCGGGGTCCAGCTCGTGCCCGTGCGAGCCGCCGACCGAGCTGACGTGCGCGTCCCGGGCGAGCCAGGCCCGCGGGAACACGGGCTCGCGCGCGCCGGTGCAGCAGAACACCACGTCCGCGCCGCGCACCGCCTGCTCGATCGAGTCCACCGTCGCCTGCGGGTGGGTGTCCGCGAGCGCACGGGACCGGTCGGCGTCGCGCCCGGCGACGGTGACCGGCACCGCCGGGTGCAGTGCGGCCAGCAGCGCGACCTGCGCCGTCGCCTGCACGCCGGTGCCGATCACGGCGATGCGCCCGGCGGCGGGGGCCAGGGCGCGCATGCTCAGCGTCGCCGAGGCCGCGGTGCGTACGGCGGTGATCGGCTCGGCGTCCAGCAGCGCGAGCGGGCTGCCGTCCGCGTGGTCGAACAGCGCGACCAGCCCGCGGTGGCTGCTGCGGCCGGGCGCGCCGGGGGTGGCGAAGACCGAGACGAGCTTGGCGGCCAGGCCGAGGCCGGGCACGTACGCCGGCATCGCGCCGAGCAGCCCGGCTGGGGCGTGGGCGGCGATGCGCGGCGGCGCGGACACCTCACCCCGGCTCAGCGCGACCAGCGCGGCCGCCACGGCGTCGAGCACCCGCGCCGGGTCGAGCCCGGCCCGGGTCTGCTCCTTGTCGAGCACGAGCACCTGGCTCATCGGCGTCTCCCCTGGTGGTTGGGCACGGACGCGCGGCTCATCGCCCGCCTCCGGTCGTGGCGCCGTCGGGCGCGGCGAGTTCGGCGAGCACCCCGGCGAGGTGTGCGGTGGCGGCGGCGAGGTGCTTCTCCAGCTCGGGCAGCCGCTGGCGGCCGAACTCGGTGTCCGGGCCGACGAGGGTGACGGCGCACAGCGGCGTGCCCTTGACGGTGGTCACCGCGCGGCTCACCGAGGCGACGACCTTGTCGTTGCGACCGCGCTCGACCGCGAAGCCGGTGTCGCGCACCCGGTCGAGGTCGGCGCGCAGCTCGCCGAGCGGGTGCCCGGCCGCTTCGGCGACGGCGAGATACGGCGCGCGGGCGCCGTCGGGCAGCTGCGCGACCAGGGCCAGCGCCCCGGCGAAGCGGTGCACGGGCAGGGCCTCGCCGAGCAGGTCGCTGATCATCGCGAGCCGCGCCGGGCGCACCACGTCGATCACCCGGGACCGGTCGGCCTCCAGCACCTGCAGGTTCACCATGAGCCCGGTGTCGGCGGCGAGCCGCTCCAGCACCGGCCGGCACAGCGCGCCCAGCGAGCGCGTCGCGGCCGCGCGGGAGACCTGCAGCGCGGCGGCGCCGGGCAGGTAGTGCTCCCCGGCGCGCTGCACCCAGCCGCGCCGGACCAGGTCGAGCAGCACCCGGTAGGCGGTGGCGCGGTGCAGCCCCACGGCCTGGGCCAGCTCGCCCAGCCGCTGCGGCCGGTCGGCGCGGGCCACCGCCTCGATGAGGTCGAGCGCCTTGTCGACCGCCGTGCTGGCGGATCTCGGCACGGGTCGCCTCCTGGGGTACAGTGCCATGGACGTTGCGTTGAACGATACAGACGTTACAACAGATGTAACAAGGGAGCACCGATGGCCCACCTCGACGAGCCGGCACCCACGCCGTACGCGCCCCCACCGACCGGCACGGTCACCGTCTACCGGGGCGGCACCCTGCTCGACGGCACCGGCGCGGCCGCCCGGCCCGGCACCACGATCGTGGTCGACGGCGCGACCATCGCGGCGGTGCTGCCCGACGCCGAGGTGCAGACGCCCGCCGGCGCGGACGTCGTCGAGCTCGCGGGCCGGTTCGTCATCCCCGGCCTGATCGACGCCCACCAGCACCTCGCCACCCCGCCCAACCGGGAGGCCGCCGAGGCGGCGCTGCGCCGGCAGGTGTACGGCGGCGTCACCGCGATCCGCGACATGGCCGACGACCTGCGCCACATCGCCGACCTCACCCGCGGCACGCTGGTCGGCGAGATCGCGGGCCCCGACATCCACTACGCGGCGCTGATGGCCGGACCCGGCTTCTTCGACGATCCGCGCACCTGGCAGGTCTCCCAGGGCGAGACCCCCGGCCACGTGCCGTGGATGCAGGCGATCGACGACGACACCGACCTGGTGATGGCGGTCGCACTGGCCCGCGGCACCCACGCCAAGGCCGTCAAGGTGTACGCCGAACTGCCCGCCCACCTCGTCGCCGCGATCACCGCCGAGGCGAAGCGGCAGGGCATCGGCGTCTGGGCGCACGCCGCCACGTTCCCGGCGACGCCCGGCGAGGTCGTGGCCGCGGGCGTGGACGCCGTCTCGCACGTCACGCTGATCGCCCAGGAGGCGGCGGGCGAGCCGCTGACGTCGTACAAGACGAAGCCGGTCATCGACGTCGAGCGGCTGGTCCGCGACGGCGACCCGCGGCTGGACGCGCTCTACGCGGCGATGGTCGAGCGCGGCACGGTGCTCGACGCGACCGCGAGCATGTGGACGTTCCTCGGCGAGCAGGCCGGCGACGCCGACGCCAAGGCCCGCGCGCTGGCCAACGACACGCTGTCGGCCAAGCTCACCGCGGACGCGTACCGGGCCGGGGTGCGGCTCGCGACCGGCACCGACTACGAGACCGAGCCCGCGGAGCCGTTCCCGTCCCTGCACCTGGAGCTGCGCTACCTGGCCGAGCGCTGCGGCATCCCCGCCGCCGAGGTCATCCGCTGCGCCACGCAGGTCGGCGCGATCAGCATGGGCGCGCAGGACACCACCGGCACCGTCGAGGCGGGCAAGCTGGCCAACTTCGTGGTGCTGGCCGCCGACCCGACCGTCGACCTGGCCAACCTGAGCACCATCGAGTACACCGTGAAGCGCGGGCACCGCTTCGACCGGGCCGACTACGACAAGGGCATGCAGTGAGCACCGACTACATGATCATCAACGCGCTGGGCATCCTCGACAACCCCAACGCCGCGCACTCGCTGGCCGCCGCGCACAAGCTGAGCCAGGACAGCGACGACCTCACCGTCGACGCCCGCACCATCGCCGACGCGCACGCCTCCGGCCTGACCGCGGTCAATATCACCCTGGGGTACACCCTCGGCGACGCCGAGCCGTACCCGCACACCCTGCACGAGATCGGGGTCTGGGACCGGATCATCGCCGACAACCCCGGCGACCTGGTCAAGGTGCTCACCGCCGACGACATCCGGGCCGCGCACCGCGACCGCCGCGTCGGCATCATCTACGGCTTCCAGAACGCCGTCGCCGTCGGCGACGACCTCACCCGCGTCAAGCAGTTCCACGACCTGGGCGTACGCGTCATCCAGCTCACCTACAACCAGGCCAACCACATCGGCGACGGCTCCATGGCGCCGCAGAACCGCGGCCTGACCGCGTTCGGGCGCGAGGTCGTCGAGGCGCTGTGCGACAGCCGGATCATGGTGGACCTGTCGCACAGCGGCGAGCAGACCTGCCTGGAGTCGACCCGGCTGGCGAGCCTGCCGGTGTCCATCAACCACACCGGCTGCCGCGCCCTGGTCGACCTGCCCCGCAACAAGACCGACGAGGAGCTGCGGCTTGTCGCCGAGCGCGGCGGGTTCGTCGGGATCTACTTCATGCCGTTCGTCAACGCCACCGGCCATGCCCGCGCCGCCGACGTCGTCGACCACATCGTGCACGCCGTGAACGTGTGCGGCGAGGACGCCGTCGGCATCGGCACCGACGGCACCGTCACCACCCTCGACGACCTCGACGCGTACCGGGCGCGGCTGGCCGAGCACGTCGCGCACCGGCAGGCCGCCGGGGTCGGCGCGGCCGGCGAGCGCGCCGACACGTTCCCGTTCGTCGAGGACCTGCGCGGCGTCGACCAGTTCCACAAGCTCATCCGCCTGCTGGAGCAGCGTGGCATGCGCGCCGGCCGGATCGAGAAGATCATGGGCGCCAACTTCCTGGCGTACGCCGACCGCATCTGGGCCTGACCGCCGGACGGGCTCCCGCCCCGGCCGCGGGGTGGGAGCCGGTCCATCGCGCGGCGGCAGGGGCTGTGCAACCGGCCTGGCGTGGCTAGCATTCCGCTGTGTCCGACAGCCCGCCGCCCGGCCCGTCCCCAGCCTCCCCGCACTCCGGCGACATCTGCCCGTGCTGCGGGCACCACCGTCTGAGCGCACTGGCCCAGGCGGCACACCTCGGCACCGAGGACACGACGCTGACCCGCCGGCAGCGGATCTGGCTCACGGTCGCGGCCTGCTTCATCCTGGTCGCGATCATCGGAGGCGTGGTCGAGACTGCGATCAAGGACGACGACACCGGCTACCCCGGCGAGCCGATCCTGACCGGACACCTGCAGGTCGGCGACTGCCTCGTACAAGTGGAAGCGGGGGACGGGGTGACCACGCTGCCCGAGGTCCCGTGCGACAGTCCGCATGAGAGCGAGGTGATCGGGACCTTCCGGCCGACCGGCCCCTACCCGGGCGATCTGGTCCAGCCGGAGGGCTTCTCCGACCGCTGCGCGGAGTTCCTATGGGCGTACGCGCCCACGGCAACCGGGCTCATGACGTCCTTCGTGCTGCCGAACGAGGAGCAGTGGAACGACCCGGACCACCTGGTCGTGTGCATGGCCACCGACCTGAGGATGCGTACGGGATCCATCCGCGCGGGAACCACCCCGCCGCCGTCACCGGGCGTCGCCGCGTAGTCGTAGCGGGTGGCCGGTCCAGCGCGGCGAGGCCACCGCGCTGGAGAGGTACGGTTCACTCCATGGACACCGGGGATCTTGAACGCAGGGGCCGCGCGATCATCGACGGCAACCGTTTCATGACACTGGCGACCGCGAACACGGACGGCGATCCCTGGGCCTCGCCGGTCTTCTATGTGGCCGACGGGTACGCGACGTTCTACTGGATCTCGTCACCCGAGGCGACGCAGGTCCGCAACATCGCGGTGCGGCCCCGGGTCGGCATCGTGGTGTTCGACTCGCAGCAGGAGCCAGGCTCCGACGAGGCGGTGTACATGGCCGCCACGGCGTGCGAGCTGACCGGAGCCGAGCTGGACCGGGGCCTGGAGATCTACCTGGGCGCGGCGCCGTTCGGCAAGGGACCGGAGGCTTTCCGGCCGCCCGGCCGATACCGGGCGTACCGGGCCACGGTGACCGAACACTTCATGCTCTGTCCACAAGCGTCCAGTGCGCCGTGCCCGGTGCACGGCCGCACCTCCGACCACCGGGTGGGCGTGCTCCTCTAGACGGACCGGGTCTGCGCCTGGCCAACACCCAGCACCTTCGTGGCGCCCTCGGCTGCCGCGCGGGCGTGCATGCCGGCCGGGTCGAGGTTCGCGCAGAGCACCACGGACGCACCCGCGGCGAGCGGGGTGAGCAGCCACTGCACCGGGTGCTCGAACCGGGCCGCGTCGACGAGCAGCCGGTCCCCCGGACGCAGGTCCATCAGGTCGGTCAGGCCCTGCGCGATCCCGCCCCACTGCCGGAACGTGGTGCCGTCCGCACTCGCCACGTCCGTACGCCGGACCGGTGCGTAGCCGGGCAGGCTGTCGGTGTACCGGCCGGCCTCGGTGATGTAGTCGCGGTAGCCGTCCGGGACCTCGGCCAGCGGAGCGCCTCCCGGCGCGAGCCCCAGCGCGAAGCGGTGCGGGGCCTCGGGCACGTCCTCCAGCCAGCTGCCGATGCGCGAGCGTGCGGCGAACACCGCGTCCAGCGGCTCGGTCTCCCCCGCGACCGGGGTCAGGCCCGCCGTCGCCGCCAGCCGGAACGACACCGACAGGCCCGCCGACCATGCGCCGAGCAGCACCGCGGCGGTCTGCCAGTGCGGCGGCAGCAGCACCGCCATCCGGCTGCCCGCACCGAGGCCGCAGCCCTCGTGCAGCAGCGCCGCCGTGCGCGAGGCCCACCCGGCCAGCTCCGCCGCCGACAGCTCGGTCCGCTCGCCGGTCGCGTCGTCGCAGTACGTCAGCAGTGGCCGCTCCACCCCGGCGAGCCCGCCGTGGCCGAGCAGCGCCGGAACGTCCGGAACGGCGGTCGCACTCACGGGCGCACTCTCCTCCACTGCCGCATGCCGAAACACCTGCACCCTACCCCTGCGACCAGGACACCTCGCCCATCGGCAGCCCTGGGCGGCGGCGGTCAGGCCAGGTCCGGCGGGTCGAACCCGAACAGGTCGCCCTGGTCGGCGCTGCTCAGCTCCACGCCGCTGTGCACCGGTGCGGGACGCTCCGCGGTGGCAGTGGTGAACAGCCGCTTTCCGGAGGCGTCCTTGCGTGCGGCCACCTGGTAGCTCACCAGCCGCACCGGCGCGGGCGGGGCGTGGAACGGACCCGGCCCCCAGCGCAGCCACAGCGCGACCCGCCCCTGCCCCGCCTCGGCGGTGAGCTTCTCCAGGGTGCGCTTGCGGTCGGACTGGTCCACCTCGACGACGATGGGCGCCAGCCCCGGCCGGGCGATGCCCACATCGACCCACGAGTGCCGGTCGGCGTACGGCGGCGGCAGCGGGACGACGCTCTTCGCGCGGCGGTACACCCGCCACCCCTGCGCCGCGCCCCACGCCAGCACCGCCTCCACGAGCAGGTCGGTCACCTGATCGGCGGCGCGGTTCTCGAAGGTCACCGTGCCGAGCCACTGCGTCAGCGACGCGGCCACCCGCTCAGCGTCGTCGTCCACCGCACCGCACCCTTCCGCGAGCCCAGGCCGGGCCGCCCGCGGCCCACCCTAAGCCAACGAACCGGCCGGACGCGCTCGACGGCGCTCACCGGGCGGCTATCCGACCTCACCCAGGCGGTCGTGCAACTGCTCACCGGCGGCGTCGAGCCGGGTCCACAGGTCGAACCAGACCCGGCTGCGTGTCCGGCCGCCGTCGGCGAGACCGCCGACGGCCACGGTGAAGGCGCCCCAGAGGATCTCGAAGTCGCCGGACGGCGAGTCGACCCCGGCGGCGAAGGCGACCGCGAGCGCCGCCCGGCTGAGGATGAGCCGATCCGGGTCGTCGGGCACGCGGCGGCCGGCGGTGAGGAAGCGCGGGTCATCGGTGATCTTCATCCAGCGTACGGTTGCGCCCGGCACCTGCTCGCCGACGATCCCCGCCACCGAGTCGCGGACGGACCGGGCCGGGTCGTCGCCGAGCCAGCCGAGCCAGTGGTCGCCGCCGGTCAGCTTGGCGAAGTCGTCCTGTGGCGGCCCGTACCGGGGATTGGGCACGAACTCGCCGGTGAGCCGGCCCTCGGCGTCGACCCGCCACGCGCCGCGGACGGCCTCAGCCGGGATGTAGCCGTCGGGATCGCCGATCAGGTCGCCGTCGATCTCGGCGACCAAGCCGCCCGGGTTGCGCGCCGCCTCCGCCTCCAGCTCGGGCGAGGGTGCCGCGCGCCGTACGGGTTCATCAGCGGTCATGTGTGCCTTCCTCCGTTGCGGGCAGCGTCGATCACCCGAACCTAGAGGATGCCGCCGGCAGGGCCATACGGCGGGAACCGGGGCGGCTGTGCGCCGCGCGGTGAGGCATGATCACTGGGTGAGCGCTCCCACCGTCTCCCCGGTCCGAATGTCCCTGCTGGTCCTGGCCTACTTCGCGTTCATCAGCCTGGGCCTGCCCGACGGCCTGCTCGGCGTGGCCTGGCCGTCGATGAGCGCCGACCTGCACGTGGGCCGCGAGACGATCGGCCTGCTGCTCATCCCCGCCACCTGCGGCTACCTCGTGTCCAGCGTGACCGCCGGGTTCGTGCTGTCGAGACTCGGTGTGGGCCGGCTGCTCGCGGGCAGCACCGCGCTGGCCAGCGCCGCGCTGTTCGGGTACGGCCTGTCCCCCGCGATCGGGGTGACCATGGTCGCCGCGCTGGCGGCCGGGTTCGCCGGTGGCGCGATCGACGCGGGCCTCAACGCGTACGCCGCGTCGGCTTTCGGCCCCCGGCACATGAACTGGCTGCACGCCTTCTTCGGGCTCGGCGTGGCGATGGGCCCGCTCATCATGACCGCGTCCATCCAGTACGCCGACGCGTGGCGGCCCGGTTACCTGCTCGTCGCGACCGGCCAGGCCGCGCTCGCGCTGGCGTTCGTGCTGACCGCCCGGCAGTGGGCGCAGCGGCCCGCCTACGAGGCCCAGCCGCACGAGCAGCACACCGGGCCGGTCCGGGCGCGGGACACCCTCCGGCTGCCCGCGGTCTGGTTCAGCGTGCTGACCATCGCGGTGTACGTCGCCCTCGAGGTGGCCGCCGGCCTGTTCGCGTACCAGCTGCTCACCGAGGGTCGCGGGATGAGCGATCCGGTCGCGGGCGTGTGCGTGTCGCTGTACTGGGGCAGCCTGTTCGTGGGGCGGGTGCTGCAGGGCTTCGCCGCGCACCGGTTCCTGCCGGGCCGGGTCGTGATGTGGTCGATCGGCGGCATGGCGGCCGGTGCGGTGCTCGTCGCGATCCCCGGGCCGGGCTGGCTGGCGGCGTTCGGGTTCATGGTCATCGGCTTCGCCGCGGCGGCGGTGTTCCCGCTGTTCACACTGCTGACGGCGGAGCGGGTCGGCGCCGCGCACGCGGACCGGACCATCGGCCTGCAGATGGCCGGCGCCGGGCTCGGCGGGTCGATCATCCCGGCCGTCATCGGTCTCGTGATGGGCGCGGCCGGGGTGGAGGCGCTCGGGCCGTCGCTGGTCGTGCTCGCCGCCGCCCTGGTCGCGGCGTACCTCGCGGCCAACGGCGGCCTCGGTCACCTCAAGCGCGCCTGACCCGACCGCCCACGGAGATCACGAGTTCATGCCATGATCTGCGCTCGGAGTGCAGATCATGGCACGAATCGCCGGTGATCGCTCTAGACGGTGCCGAAGAACCAGTTGCCGGGGGCCGTCTCGTCGGCGCCGATGTAGAACTGGCGTACGCCGAGCATCAGCTCGTCGATGGTGAGGAAGCCGTCCTCGTCGGCGTCGAGCTTGTCGAAGGCGAGGTTGATCTCACCGGCAGGGGTGCCGAACGCGCGCTGCATGGTGGCGAACTCGTCCCGGCTGACCCGCCCGTCGTCGTCGGTGTCGGCCAGGTGCAGCACGGCGAGCGCACCCGGGCGGAAGCTGCGGTCGAACGCGTCGCCGTGCACGAACGCGGCGGTGAAGCCCGCTCGCCACTCCTGCGGGGTCAGGCGCTGGTCGTGGTCGACGTCGAGCGCCTTGGCCAGCTCCTGCCAGAACGTCGCGAAGTCCTCGGCGATCCGCCTGGCCTTGGGCTCGTCGTGCGCGGTGCCGAAGTTCGCCAGCAGGCGTACCCCCAGGTTGTTGAGGTCCTGCTGCTCGACGTAACCGCTGCCGTCGGCGTCCAGGTGGCTGAAGGCCTTGTCCAGTTTGCGTAGCTGCATCTCCGTAGCCATGCCCGAAAATCTAGGGTTTGTCGGCCCGAGCTGTCGATATCGGGCAAAGCTGCTTCATTCGGACGGGTACGAATGCTTCCGTCAGCGCCCGCCATCAGGCAGACTGGCCGCCGAACCGGCTCAGGATCGCCTCCTCGCCCAGGTCGGCGTACGCCGCGAAGCGGACGGCCTTGGAGCGCCACACCCCGCCGAGCATCCGCGCCGAGCGGGCACCGGTGGCTTCCGTCCAGCTCAGAGCCACCTCGTCGCCGTCGTCGGTCAGCGTGAACCCGCCGGGCAGCGACGGCTCCGGCGACCGGCTCGCCAGCCCCCGGGCCGCGGCCGACCGCACCCAGCCGCCGATCTCCCACAGCACGAACCGGCGCGCCACGGCCAGGTGCTCCGAGCGCATCAGCTCCCGCCACGGGCCGCCGCGGTCCTGCTTCTCGGCGTGGTACCAACCGTCGCGCTCGGCGACCCGCAGCACCGTCTCGGCGTCGCCGATGCACAGCAGCCCGTCGGCGTCGGGCCACACCGTGACACGGGCCGGCGCCCCGAACGCCCGCAGCCGATCGTCGTCAAGGAACTCGCTCACGTCCGTCACCCTCCCCAAGCACGGATCTTGAAAGGACACCGTACCGGCAAGGCGCTGTAGGGCCGGAGCTGCCCGCTGGGCGGACGCCGCCGTTCAGCCGGCGAGGAGGGCGTCCCACCGGTCCGTCGTCAGGAGCATGACCATCCGCGGGTTGCCGTCCTCACACCAGATCCCGGATGCCCACCGCGACATGGTGACAGGCGCGGCCCGGCCCGCGCGTGGGGATGATCGCCGTTTCCGGTCAGATCCCGAGGTCCCACTGCACCTTCCGACCGAAAGTCGAGATCATCACCCCTGCGCCGTCGGCAATCGACCACTACGCGCTGCCCGGCCGACCCGGCGGCGTGCCGATACGCACCGCGGACGTTAAGAAGGGCACCTTCCTATACGCATAGCGTTAAGAAGGTGCCCTTCCTTTGCTCGTTAGGGCAGGGTCCACTTCTGGTTGGCGGCGCCTGCGATGCACTGCCACAGGTGGACGATGGTGCTGTCGGCGGAGTTGTTGCCGGACACGTCCAGGCACTTGCCCGACTGCGGGTTGCGCAGGGTCTGGTCGGAGGACTGGTAGGTCCAGTTCTGCGCGCCGGAGCCGTTGCAGGTCCACAGCTGGATCTTCGTGCCGTTGGCGCTGCCGCCACCGGAGATGTCCAGGCACTTGCCCAGCGCCCGCAGGGTCTGGCCGTTGCGGGTCCAGGTCTGCGCGGTGGAGCCGTTGCAGGTGTAGATCTGGATCTGGGTGCCGTCGGCGGTGCCGCTGTTGCGCACGTCGAGGCACTTGCCGGCCAGGCCCTTGACCGGGCCGACGCCCGGCGTCGCGGTCTTCACGAAGGTGAAGTCGTCGACGTCGAACAGGCCGGTGCCGGTGCCGGTGAACGTCAGGTACACGTTCGCGTTGCCCGAGGGCACCCCGGTCAGCGTGGTCTGCACGTTGGCGAAGGTGCTCCAGCCGCCGGTGTTGGGCACCGCGACCGTGCCGAGGATCGGCCCGGTGGTGGAGCCGGTGCGCACCTGGATGCCGCCGCCCGCGCCGCCGGACACGACGCGCGCCCGGAAGGTGGTCGCGCCGCCGACGTTGACGTTGTTGTACGCCGCCCAGTCGCCCGGCTCGATGTAGCCCAGCGTCTGGCCGTTGTTGGCGCCGGCCTTGGTGAACGCCTGCACGCCGCTCTGGCTGCTGAACGACTCGGCCTGCACGGTCACGTCACCGGTCGGCGGCGTGCCCAGCTCCTTGATGCGGACGTTGCGGAACGCGGCGGTGTCGCCCGCGCCGTGGTTCTGGATGCCGATGTGGCCGGCCAGGTTGCGGGCGGGGTTGGTGTTGGTGAAGTCGTTGATCAGCGAGCCGTTGAGGTAGATGCGCAGCCGCTCGCCCTCGACCAGCAGCTCGTAGGTGTTCCACTCGCCGGCGGCGTTGAGCGCCGCGTCGCGGGCGGCGATGTTGGCCGACTGGAAGGTGTACACCGCGCCGGTGGTGCGGTCGGCGGCGTCGGTGGCGTCGATCTGGATCTCGTAGCCGTTGTCGACCGCCGACCACGGGTCGGTCGACGGCGGGAAGCCGATGAACACGCCCGAGTTCGAGTCGCCGGTGAGCTTCCAGTCCAGCTTCAGCGAGTACGAGGTGTACTGCTTGGCGCTGTACCAGTACAGGCCCATGCCGCCGACCGTGGTCAGGGTGGCGTCGGAGTTGGTCATGCTGCCGGGGCCCGCCTGCGACCAGCCCGTGGTCGAGCCGTTGAAGATCGGCGTGTAGCCGGTCTCGGGTCGGCAGTCGGCCTTGCTGCGCCCGGACGCGTACCGGATGCCGCCGAGCAGGTGGTTGCGGAAGTTCGCCTCGCTGTAGGAGGCCTGGGTGTGCCCGCCGCCGGTGTAGAACGAGCGGCCGCCGTCGAACGCCTTGCACCAGGCGTGCGGGTGGTCGGCGCCCATGCCGCCGCCGCTGTACGACGACTCGTCGAGGGTGGCCAGCACGTGCGCGGTGGAGCGGGCGTTGGTCTGGTAGTTGTACCACTCGTCGGTGCGGGTCCAGGTCTGCGGCAGGTGCGCGGTGGCGGCGTGGCCGCGGTCCTCGACCTTCACGTTGGCCTGCTGGATCGCCGGGTGCGAGGCGAACCACGCGCCGACCAGGTTGCCGTACCAGGCCCAGCCGTACTCGGTGTCGGCGGCGGCGTGCACGCCGACGTAGCCCTTGCCCGAGCGGATGTAGCTCTCGAACGCGGCCTGCTGGCTGTCGTTGAGCACGTCACCGGTGGTGTTGAGGAAGACCACCGCCTCGTACTGCGCGAGGTTGGCGGTGGTGAACGCGTTGGCGTCCTCGGTGGCGGTGACGGTGAAGCTGTTGGCCGCGCCCAGGTCCCGGATGGCCTGGGTGCCCACGGCGATGGAGTCGTGCCGGAAGCCGGCGGTCTTGGAGAAGACCAGCACGTCGTACGGGGCGTCGGCGGCGGCTGCCGGGGTGGCGGTCATCGCGACGACGGTGAGCGCGGCGGCGGCGATGCCGAGCGCGGGTTTGAGGAAACGCACGTCGGAGCTCCTTTCACGGACGGCGGTCCGGGCGGGACGGGGCTGCCCCGCCCGGACCGGGGTCATCAGGGCAGGGTCCACTTCTGGTTGGCGGCGTTCGCGGTGCACGTCCACAGGTGGACGATCGTGCTGTCCGCGGAGTTGTTGCCGGACACGTCCAGGCACTTTCCGGACTGCGGGTTGCGCAGGGTCTGGTCCGAGGTCTGGTAGGTCCAGTTCTGCGCCCCGGAGCCGTTGCAGGTGTAGAGCTGGATCTTGGTGCCGTCGGCGGTGCCGCCGCCGGCGATGTCCAGACACTTGCCGAACGCGCGCAGGGTCTGGCCGTTGCGGGTCCAGGTCTGCGAGCCGGTGCCGTTGCAGGTGTAGATCTGGATCTGCGTGCCGTCGGCGGTCGCGCCGCTGCGGACGTCCAGGCACTTGCCGGCCAGGCCCTTGATCGGGCCCACCCCGGCGGCGGTGGTGAACGTGAACGAGTCCAGGTCGAACAGCGCCCCGGTCCCGCCCGCGAAGGTGAGGAACAGCGGCGTGGTGCTGTTGGGCGCGTTGGTGATGGTGCCGCTCACCGTGGCGAACGTCTCCCAGCCGCCGGTCACCGGCACGGTCGCGGTGCCGAGCACGGTCCCGGTGGCCGAGCCCGCCCGGATCTGCAGCGTGCCGCCCACCCCGCCGGAGGACACCCGCGCGGTGAACCCGGTCGCGTTGCTCAGCCGGTACGGCGTGAACGAGATCCAGTCTCCGTTGTGGATGTCGCCGACGGTCTTGCCGCCCTCGGCCGTGGCCTTGGTGAACGTGTTGATCCCGGACGAGGTGCCGAAGTGCTCGGCCTGCCGGTGCCGCGGCTGCAGCGTGTGCTGGGTGTGCGTGGTCAGGCCCTGGTTGTCGGTGTACTCCGCGTCGAAGATCGCGAAGATGTTCGCGGCGTCGTCGTGCTCGCCGTCGACCGGGATGGTGATGGTGCCGGAGCAGCCGGTCTTCGAGGTGATCTGGTGGCCGTGCTGGTCGTGGCCGAGCACGTAGGTCAGCCGCACCCGGGCGCAGTCGATCGTGCCGTCACCGGCGTCGCTGACCGACAGCGAGTAGCTGACGGTGTCGCCGAAGGCGAACAGCTGCCCGTTGCCGGGGCTGTTGATGGTCACCACGGGCGGGGTGTTGCCGACGGTGATGACGACGCTGTCGCCGCCGGTCGCGCCCTGCGGGTCGCGCACCGTCAGCGTCGCGGTGTACGTGCCGTTGGCGGTGTACGTCTTGCTCGGGTTGGCGGCCGTGGAGGTGGTGCCGTCACCGAACGCCCACGAGTACGTCAGCGCGCCGCCCTCCGGGTCCGACGAGCCCGCCGAGGAGAACTGCACGGTCAGCGGCGCGGATCCGGAGGTCGGGTTGGCCGTGGCGTTCGCGATCGGGGCCCGGTTGCCGGTGCCGATGTACTCGAAGCGGTACAGCGCCGAGTTGGCGTCGCCGTTGAAGTAGCCGGTGCCGTAGTCGAGCACGTACAGCGCGCCGTCGGGCCCGAACGCGGAGTCCATCACCTGCTTGCCGGTCCACGGGAAGGAGTCGATCGTGCCCCGCGAGCCGTCGGCGTTGACGTGGATCGGCTTGATCCAGCCGCGGCCGAACTCGGTGGCGAAGAACTGCCCGTCCATGTCCTGCGGGAACTTGACCGCCGACGTCGAGGAGGCGTTGTAGCGGTAGACCGGGCCGCCCATCGGCGACTCCGAACCGCCGCCGAACTCGCTCGGCGTGCCGCTGTCCCCGCCGTACTTGATCCAGGCCGGGCGGGCCGCGGGCAGCGTGGACTGGCCGGTGTTGCGGAACGAGTTGTTCGTCGGCCCCCCGGCGCAGTTGAACTTCGGCCCGGTGGAGGCGGTCGCGAAGTTCCACTCGTTGTAGGTCTCGCTGCTGGTGTTGGCGCCGGTGCAGTACGGCCAGCCGTAGTTGCCGGGCGAGGCGACCCGGTTGAACTCGACCTGGCCGCTGGGGCCCCGGTTGGCGTTGGTGGTGCCCGCGTCGGGCCCGTAGTCGCCGACGTACACGACGCCGGTGGCCTTGTCGACGCTCATCCGGAACGGGTTGCGGAAGCCCATCGCGTAGATCTCGGCGCGGGTGCCGGCCGTGCCGGGCGCGAACAGGTTCCCGGACGGGATCGAGTACGACCCGTTGGCGTTGACCTTGATGCGCAGGATCTTGCCGCGCAGGTCGTTGGTGTTGCCCGCGGAGCGCTGCGCGTCGTAGCCGGGGTTGCGGTCGGTGCGCTCGTCGATCGGCGCGTATCCGTCGGAGGCGAACGGGTTGGTGTCGTCGCCCGTGGACAGGTAGAGGTTGCCCGCGGCGTCGAAGTCGATGTCGCCGCCGACGTGGCAGCACAGACCCCGGTCGGCGGGCACGTCCAGCACCGTCACCTGGCTGCCCGTGTTGAGCGTGTAGTCGGCGTTGAGGGTGAACCGGGCCAGCCGGTTGACGCCCTGCCACTGCGACCAGCTCGTACCCGTCGCCGGGGCGTCGCCCGCGGGGGTGGACAGCGGCGGCGCGAAGTAGAGGTAGATGTGGCGGTTGGTGGAGAAGGCGGGGTCGACCCCGACGCCCTGCAGGCCCTCCTCGTCGTGGGTGTAGACCGGGATGGTGCCGATCACCGACGTGGTGCCCGCGGCCGTGGTGCGCCGCAGGGTGCCGTTGCGGGCGGTGTGCAGGACGGACAGGTCGGGCAGCACCGCCAGGGACATGGGCTCGCCCATCTCGGCGACGCCGCGGGCCAGCTCGACCTGCTGGAACTTGGTGGGATCGATCGTATGGGCGGCCGCCGGGGCGGTCGTGGCGGTGACCGCGACCAGCGCCGAACCCGCCGCCAGCAGTGCGGCGGCAGCCGCGCGCCATAGTCTGATGTGCACACGTGGATGTCTTATGGACATGCCGTCCAACCCTTCCTGACTGGGCATGGGCCAGGCAGGGCGCGCGCCGTCGCGCCTGATGCCGGGGGTGGGCGAGGGTAACCGCGCCGCCGGTTACATTCACGAAACACTTGCGTGACGGACACACTAGGGACTTTTCATCGACGTGTCCATACTTTCTGATCTGTCAAAGGAAAGTTACGCCGCTGCGATCGAAAGTGGACCATCGTGCCAGCTCGGAGCGGTGGTTTCACGGCGGTGACACCGGGTACCAGCGGGCATGAACCGCAACCTGATCCGGGCCCTGCTGTTCGCCTGGCAGTACCCCGAGTTCCGCACCGGACTGCAGCAGGTCGTCGACCTCGACGAGGTGACCGCGCTGCTCGCCGCCCTGTCCACGGAGTCGGGCGACCACGAACGGGAGCGGCGGGCGGTCGACCTGCTCCGCTCGGCACTGGACACACCCGAGGTCCGCCAGGCCGTGCTGCTGCTCGTGGAGACCGACCGCATCCGGCGCGAGATCGTCGCGGCGGTCGCCGAGGAGCTGCCCGACCGCCCCGCGCTGGTCGTCGCCATCGCGGCGGCGCTGGACGACCCCCAGGTGCGCACCGACCTGCGCGCCGCGCTGGAGACCCCGCGGCTGCGGGCGCTGCTGCTGCGCGCCGCCGAGGACGGCGTCCGGGAGCGCCGCCTCGCCCTCATCGGCGAGGTCCTGGGCCTGCTGGCCCGGCACCGCACCGCCCGCCGGCTGGTCTGGTCGCTGCACCGCCACGGCATCCTGCGCGCCCTGCGGCGATGAGCCCGGCACCTCGGCGGGCCGCCACTCGGCTCGCGGGCCGGGTGCTCACCGCATCGGTCTCGGCGTACACGTGACCAGGCGCCGCGTGCCGCCGGCGCTCGTCGCCCGCCGAACGGGCCCACCCGGCGAACATGATCGTGACAGGATGCTGCGGGTGAACCCACCCACGCACCCCTTCGTGTCCCGCCTGCCCGTCGGGCAGCGCATCCCGCGGCCCGATGACGGCATCCTCCTGTGGTCGGTCTTCCCCTTCGAGGGCGAGTTCCAGGTACGCGTGCTCGACCCGCCGGAGCTGCCCGAGCCGCCGCGACACGGCCAGGACGGCCCCGACTCGTGCCGCCGCTGCCAGGAGCCGGAGCACAACGTCATCTGGGGCGACGAGCACTGGGTGCTCACCCACCTGGGCGAGCCCTCCGGCCTGCCGCTGCTGGTCGTGCTGCACCCGCGCGACCACCACGACTTCAGCGACCTGCCCGTCGAGCGCTCCGCCGAGCTCGGCCCGCTCATGCAGCGCATCGAGAAGGCGATGCTGTCGCTGGGCGGCATCGCGCGCGTGCACTTCAACCGCTGGGGCGACGGCTCCGCCCACCTGCACATCTGGTTCATCGCGCGGCCCGAGGGCATGCTGCAGCTGCGCGGCGCGTGCCTGGCCATCTGGGACGACGTGCTGCCCAAGGCCCCGCAGCCGAAGATCACGCACACGGAGAACCACTTCTTCCGCCAGGACGTGGACGCGTGGATGGTCATGGTCGCGGTCAAGTACGGCACCAAGGTCATGCA
>NZ_JBFAOU010000016.1:0-78990 GCF_040675365.1 Catellatospora sp. NPDC049609
CGAAGGCCTGTCCAAGAAAGAGATCATCCGCTGCCTGAAACGCTACCTGGCCCGCGAGATCTACCAGATCATCACCGCTGAACACCCTTATGGATGCCAAGCCTCAGCGGCTTGACATCCATAAGAGCATCCCCCCGGAGAAGGCATGGAGCTGGTCGACGGTGTTGACGGAGATGTCGATCCCGGCGGCGGCCAGCGCGGCGTAGTCGGTGTACGGGCCGTGCAGCCAGCTCAGCACCGGCGCGGTGATCCCCGCCTCGCGCAGGGCGAGGGCCTCGGCGGCGGTGGCCACGCCGAGCCAGGTGGCGCCGCCGGCGAGCGCGGCCATGGCCGCCGGCACCGCGCCGTGGCCGAACCCGTCCGCCTTCACCACGGCCATCACCGCCGCGGTCGTGGCGCCGGCGATCAGCTCGACGTTGCCGGTGACCGCGGCGAGGTCGACGACCGCCTCCGCCAGCTCCCTTGTCACGCTGGGTAGCCAACAGGAGGGGGTGTGAGCGTACCGAGAGCGAATTCACTAACGCCCTGCTAACACGGCGTGTGCATACTTGCGTGCGGTCGAGGAGGTGGCGCAGGTGCGGGTCCTGGTGGTCGAGGACGAGGAACTGATGGCCGAAGCGGTCGCCGAGGGGCTGCGACAGGAGGCGTTCGCCGTGGACGTGGCGTACGACGGGGCGGCGGCGCTGGAGAAGCTCGCGGTCAACGCGTACGACGTGCTGATCCTCGACCGGGACCTGCCCCGGGTGCACGGCGACGAGGTGTGCCGGCAGGTCGTGGCGCAGGGCATGGACGTGCGGGTGCTGATGCTGACGGTGTCGGTGACGGTCGCCGAGCGGGTCGCCGGGCTGAGCCTGGGCGCCGACGACTACCTGCCCAAGCCGTTCGCGTTCGCCGAGCTGGTGGCCCGGGTGCGCGCGCTGGGGCGCCGGGCCCGGCCCGCCGCGCCGCCGGTGCTGGAGCGTGCCGGCATCCGGCTCGACCCGAACCACCGGGAGACCTACCGCGACGGCCGCTACGTGAGCCTGTCCCGGCGGGAGTTCGCGGTGCTGGAGGAGCTGCTGCGGGCCGAGGGCGCGGTGGTGAGCGCCGAGACGCTGCTGGAGAAGGTCTGGGACGAGCACATGGACCCGTTCAGCACGATCGTCCGGGTCACCATCAGCGGCCTGCGCCGCAAGCTGGGCGAGCCGCAGCCGATCGAGACGGTCACCGCCGTCGGCTACCGGATCCGCTGATGTGGCTCTGGAGCGGCAACCTGCGGGTCCGGCTGACCGTGGTGTTCAGCCTGCTGTTCGCGCTGGCGGGCGGGGGTGTGCTGATGGGCACGCTGATCCTGGTCGACAACGCCATGGACTACAGCCTGAACATCCTGCTGGCCGACCGGTACACCAGCCTCAAACCGTACGACTACGAGGGCGCGTCGCAGCTGGCGAGTTCCGCGTACGCCTCCAAGCAGGCGATCCTGGACTCGATGCACGCCAACCTGCTGTTCAAGGGCGGGCTGACGCTGCTGGCGATGTGGGTGGCGGTGACCGCGGCGGGCTGGTTCGTCTCGGGCCGGCTGCTGCGGCCGCTGAGCATGATCACGGCGACGGCGCACCGGATCGCGGGCCGCACCCTGCACCGGCGCATCGACCTGGACGCGCCGCCGGGTGAGGTGAAGAGCCTGGCCGACTCGTTCGACAGCATGCTGGACCGGCTCGACGAGGCGTTCGCGGGCCAGGGGCGGTTCATCGCGAACGCCGCCCACGAGCTGAAGACGCCGATCGCGCTGAACCGCACGCTGGTCGAGGTCGCGATGGGCCGCCCGGACAGCCCGCCGGAGGTCCGGCAGCTGGGGGAGAACCTGCTCGCGGTCAACCTGCGCCACGAGCGGCTCATCGACGCGCTGCTGACGCTGGCGCGGGCCGAGGACGCGGTGACCGAGCGACGCCCGGTGGACGTGGCCGAACTGGCCGCCGTCGCGGTCGCCTCGACCGAGTCCCTGGCCGCCCGGCACGAGGTGCAGGTCGTCCGGGAGCTGTCCGCGGCGCCCGTGGTCGCCGACCCGATCCTGCTGGAGCAGCTGATCCGCAACCTGGTCGACAATGCGGTGCGCTACAACGAGCCGGGCGGCTGGGTGCGGGTGCAGACCGTGGCCAAGCCCCGCCACGCCGAGGTCGTGGTGAGCAACACCGGTGCGGTGATCTCGGCGTACGAGGTGCCGGCGCTGTTCGAGCCGTTCCGGCGGCTGACCGACCGGGTCGGCTCGTCGCGCGGCAGCGGGCTGGGCCTGTCCATCGTGCGGGCGGTGGCGCAGGCGCACGGCGGCGACGCGCTGGCCGTGCCCCGGCCGGGCGGCGGGCTGGTCGTCCGGGTGATCCTGCCGCGCACGCTGTCAGCGCACGCCGGCCGCGGTCCAGCGGCTGCGGCTGTCCCGACGGGCACCACCGGCGCCGACCCTCTGTGACAGACTTTTAGCTGAAAGTAGTCACAACGCCACCCGGGGGTCATCACGGCCGCGAGTGAGGGTGCACGCGGGACGCGCGTCGGCTTGGACCGGGCCCAGGCGACGGTGATCGTCGTGGGCGTGGCGTGGCTGTCGCTCTACGCCACGCTGCTCAGCTACAGCCGGGACATGCCGGAGCTCGCCCGGTTCGTGGGCGAGGTGCTCTACCTCGTGCCGATCATCGCCTGCGTGTGCCTGGGCGTGCGCGCCGCCACCCGCACCAGCGGGCGGGTGCGGGTCGCGTGGCGCCTGCTGGTGGTGTCCAACGCGCTGTGGCTGCTGGGCGAGGTGATCTGGGCCGTCTACTCGTACACCTCACCCGCCGGGCCGCCGGTGCCGTCGGCGGCCGACGCGGCCTATCTCGCCTCGTACGCCGTCGCGCTGCCGGCCATCGTGGTCGGCCTGGGCCTGGGCGTCGTGGGCAGGGGGCAGGGCCTGCTCGACGCGCTGCTGGTGGCGGCCGGGGCGGGCGCGATCGGCTGGCAGATGATCATCGCGCCGCTGGTGCCGCACGACTGGACCGCCGCCGCGCTGGTGACCTTCCTGTATCCGGTGTTCTCGGTGAGCGTTGTCAGCATCCTGGTCGCCGTGATGCTGAGCGGCTCGCAGTACGTGCCCCGCTCGATGATCATCGTGGGTGCGGCGTTCGGCCTGGCCGCGATCACCGACGGGACCTACGCCTACCTCACCGCGGTCCGCGAGTACGAGAGCTGGAGCTGGGTCAACCTCGGCTGGCAGATCGAGGCGGTGCTGCTGTGCCTGGCGGCCGTCACCGCGGCCCGGCGCCGGGAGGGCGACGAGGCGGGCGTGCCCGACCCGGACCTCACCTTCCTGCCCGCCGTGGTGGCGGTGCTGGCCGTGGGCGGGCTCGCCCTGGCCGACCTGCTCCTGGTCGGCCGGCTCAGCGAGGTCACCCTCGCCGTGATCATGCTGTTGCTGCTGGGACTGCTGGTGCGCCAGGTCGTCGCCACCCGCGACCGGACCCGGCTGACCCAGCGGCTGCGCACCGCCGCCATCACCGACCCGCTGACCGGGCTGCACAACCGGCGGTTCTTCGAGGAGATGCTCGACCTCGAGGCCGACCGGGCGGTGCGCCGGTCCGCCCCGCTGAGCCTGGTGCTGATCGACCTCGACCACTTCAAGGAGATCAACGACACGTACGGCCACTCGACCGGCGACGCCGTGCTGACCGAGGTCGCCCAGCGGCTGCGCCGCTCGTTCCGGGCCGGCGACCTGCTGTGCCGCTACGGCGGCGAGGAGTTCCTCTGCCTGCTGCCCGGCACCGGCGGCCGCGACGCGCTGGACCTGGCCGAGCGGGTCCGCCAGGGGCTGTGCGGCACCCCGGTGAGCGTGCTCGGCAGCGAGGACCGCATTTCGCTGACCGCGTCGCTGGGCGTGGCCACGGCCGAGCCCGGCAGCGGCCGGGCCGACATCGACCGGCTCATCAACGACGCGGACCAGGCCGTCTACCGGGCCAAGGCGCTCGGCCGCGACCGCGTCGTGGGCTCCGGCCGCTACGCCGCCCCCGAGCTCGACAACGCGCTGCCCCTGCCGCCGCCGCTGGTCTGGCTGGCGGACCGGGTCGACCGCGCGGTGGGTGAGCGCGAGCACAGCGCGGCGGTGGCCCGCTGGGCGCTGCGGACCGCGGCCCGGCTGGGGCTCGACGACGCGGCGCAGCGCCGGACCGCCGCCGCGGCGCGGGTGCACGACATCGGCCGGATCGCCACGGTCGCCCGGCCCGGCGGCCCCGGTCCGCACGACGGTGACCGCGGCCACCCGGAGGAGGGCGCGCGGCTGCTCGCCGAGCTGGCCGACCTGCCAGAGCTGGCCCCGCTGGTCGCGGCGCACCACGAGTGGTACGACGGGTCGGGCTTCCCGCGGGGCAGCGCGGGCGGCGACATCCCGATCGAGGCGCGGATCATCGCGGTGTGCGACGCGTGGGCGCGGCTGCGCAACGCCGCGCTGGCCGTCGGCGAGCCCGCGGTGGCCGGTTCGCGCGAGGAGCTGCTGGCGGGGCGGGGCAGCCGGTTCGACCCGGCGGTCGTCGACGCGTTCCTGGAGCTCGTCGCGGAGGGCGTGGTCGACGAGCCCGCGCCGCTGCCGCTGGGGCGGCCGGTGGTCAGCGGCCGCCGGACACCTTGAGCGTGGCGCCGGTGGTGTACGACGCCTCGTCCGACAGCAGCCAGACGATCGCGCCGGCGACCTCCTCGGGCTGCCCGGAGCGGCCGAGCGGCGCCGTCGGGCCGAGCCGGTCGGCGCGGCCGGGCTCGCCGCTGCCGGCGTGGAATCCGGTGTGGATGACGCCGGGCGAGACCGTGTTCACCCGGATCCCGGCCGGGCCCAGCTCCTTGGACAGGCCGACGGTGAGCGTCTCCACCGCGGCCT
This sequence comes from Catellatospora sp. NPDC049609, assembly GCF_040675365.1. Lineage (NCBI taxonomy): Bacteria > Bacillati > Actinomycetota > Actinomycetes > Micromonosporales > Micromonosporaceae > Catellatospora > Catellatospora sp. NPDC049609. The sequence continues at coordinate 4,871 of NZ_JBFAOU010000016.1, forward strand.
TCGACGCGGCGTAGTGGACGTACTCCCCGGGGCTGCCCAGCGTCGCGGCGACCGAGGAGACGTTGACGATCGCGCCGCCGGGGCCGAGGCGCCGGGCCGCCTCCTGCGCGCACAGGAACGCGCCGACCACGTTGACGTCGACCACGCGGCGCAGGTCCGCTTCGGACAGCTCGGTGAACGGGCCGATCGGGCTGCTCACCGCCGCGTTGTTGACCAGGCCGGTGGGCGTGCCGAGCTCGGCCTGCGTCCGGTCGAACAGCTCGCGGACCTGGGCGCCGTCGGACACGTCGACGCGCACCGTGATGGCGCGGCGGCCCGCGGCCCGCACCTCGGCGGCGACGCGCTCGGCGGCCTCGGCGTCGGAGCCGTAGCCAATGGCCACGTCATGGCCCGCCGCGGCGAGCTTTCGGCTGGTGGCGGCGCCGATGCCACGGCCGCCGCCGGTCACGATCACGATCCCCATGCCGCCATTAGACCAACGGTCGCGGTCCGTGGCACTGTCACCGCCGACACACCCGATGCGCGAATCTCCGCCGTGCTGCGAAGATGTCCCTCATTTCCGCATGGTGTCGGCGCCCGGCTGTCGGACGGCTCTGATAGAACATGCGTATCAAACATGTGTTCGGCGAGGGTGTATGCGGTGGCCGTGCTGCCGCTGCTGGAGAGTGGGAGCGCGGTTATGGCGGGACTGTCGACTCAGGAGTTGACGCAAATCCAGGAGACGCTCGCGTCCGGCAAGCGGCCCAAGGTCATGTTCACCGAGGCGGCGGGCCAGATCGCGGGCCAGCTGGGCCAGGTCGTGCAGCTCGACGACCCGGCCAGCCACGACGAGTGGATCCTGGTCAAGTTCGGCAGCGACGTGCTGCCGTTCGCGCCGGGTGACCTGTCGATCCCGCCCAAGGGCCACTCCGTCCGCAAGCCGGCGCCCGAGCCGGTCCCGGAGCCGGTCGCGCCGCCCGAGCCCGAGTTCATGATCATCCGTGAGAAGCCCGTACGTCAGGAGCGATCCGTGTCCGAAAACCCCGAGGTGCCCGCAGAGGTGTCCGCCGTGGCGCCCGCCCCCCGCAAGCCCGCGGCCAAGGGCCCGAAGGTCAAGCCGCCGGCCGGGCTCACCGTGACGCTGGCCTACACCGAGGGCGAGTGGACCGTCGGGGCGGTGCAGGGCACCAAGGCGCTGGCCAAGCCTTATGTCATCAAGGCGCAGGAGGCGCTGAAGATGGTGTCGATGCTGGACGTGCCCGGGGTGCAGGAGGCGGTGGAGCAGATCCTGTCCGCCGAGCGCGCCGAGGCCGAGGCCCACGCCGAGAAGCTGCGCGCCGAGCTGGCCGAGCTGGAGGCCAAGCTCGCCGAGCTGGGCGCCGCGGGCGCCTGAGCCGTCGCCCGGCGGCGGCGCACCGGCTCGGTGCGCCGCCGTCGGCGGGTCAGCCGGCCGCGCCCCGCTCGGCCGCCGGGGACGGCAGCTGCGCGGCCTCGTCCGGGATGTGTTGCGTGCCGATCCGCCTGCGGAAGACCCAGTAGGTCCAGCCCTGGTAGAGCAGCACCAGCGGGGTGAAGACCAGCGCCACCCAGGTCATGATCTTCAGGGTGTACGGCGTCGACGACGCGTTCGCCACCGTCAGGCTGTTGGTCGTCGGGTCGACGGTCGACGGCAGCACGAACGGGTAGAGGTCGGCGAACAGCGACGCCACGGCCAGCGCGATCGCCGCGGCGGTGCCCGTGAACGCCCAGCCCTCGCGACGGCCCTGCGGGTCGGTGCGCGACGGCAGCCGGTTCGCGATGAGCGCGCCGACCAGGCACAGCGCGGCGAGCACGGCCAGGATCAGCGCGGCGGTGGTGGCCCGCCGGGCCAGGGTCAGCCCGAGGAACAGCGCCGCGGCGACCACCGCGGCGATGCCCAGGCGTTCGGCGAGCCGGTTGGCCCGGTGCCGGATGTCGCCGGCCGTCTTGAGCGCGATGAAGACCGCCCCGTGGGTGAGGAACAGCGCCAGCGTGGTCAGGCCGCCGAGCAGGGCGTACGGGTTGAGCAGGGTGAAGAACCCGCCGATGTGGTCGTGGTCGGCGTTCAGTGGCACGCCGCGCACGATGTTGGCGAACGCGACCCCCCACAGCACCGCCGGGACGGCCGAGCCGAACACGATGCACCAGTCCCAGCGCCGCTTCCAGGTCGGGTCGGGCCGCTTGCCCCGATACTCGAACGCCACCCCGCGCAGGATCAGCGCCAGCAGGATCAGCAGCAGCGGCAGGTAGAAGCCGGAGAACAGGCTGGCGTACCACTCCGGGAACGCGGCGAACATCGCGCCGCCCGCCGTGATCAGCCAGACCTCGTTGCCGTCCCACACCGGGCCGATGGTGTTGATCATCACGCGGCGTTCCCGCTCGCCACGGCCGAGCACGGGCAGCAGCATGCCGACGCCGAAGTCGAAGCCCTCCAGCACGAAGTAGCCGATGAACAGCAGCGCGATCAGCAGGAACCACAGGGTCGACAGCTCCATGGCGGCGTCTCCTAGTACGCGAAGGCCAGCGGGCGGTCCTCGTCGGACTCGGCGGGCGGCGGCGGGGACACGTCGGGCAGCCCGGCGCGGGCGTAGTGCAGCAGCAGCCCGACCTCGACGACGGCGAGCGCGCCGTAGAGCAGGGTGTACACGGTCAGCGAGGTGATCACGTCGCCGGAGGAGACCGCCGGTGAGGCGGCCACGGCGGTCTTCAGCCGGCTGAACACGATCCAGGGCTGGCGGCCCATCTCGGTGAAGATCCACCCGAACGAGTTCGCGGCCAGCGGCAGCAGCGGCAGGGCGATCATGCCCCACATCAGGAACCGGGTGCCGCGCCGCTCGGGCGCGGGCGAGCGGCCCTTGCGGATCGACCACAGCGCCCACAGGGCCAGCAGCGCCGCCAGCACCCCGGCACCGATCATCAGCCGGAACGTCCAGTAGGTGATCGGGATGTTGGGCGTGTAGACGCCGGGGCCGAACCGCTCGACGTACTGGGCCTGCAGGTCGTTGATGCCCTCGACGCGGCCGTCGAGGGAGCCGGTGGCCAGGAACGACAGCACGCCGGGCACGTCCAGGGACCAGACGGGGCGGCTGCCGTCGAGGGTGCCGATGGTGAACAGGGAGAACGGCGCGGGCTGCTCGGTGCCGTAGAGCGCCTCGGCGGCGGCCATCTTCATCGGCTGCACCTCGGTCATGATCTTGCCTTGGATGTCGCCGGTCACCAGCAGGGCGCCCATCGAGACCAGCGTCGTCCAGGAGCCCAGCCTGACCGCGGCCCGGAACGCGTCGGTGTCCTTGCCCGGCCGCCGCACCAGGTGCCACATGGCCACGGCGGCGACCAGGGCGCCCGCGGTGAGGAAGGCGCCCGCGATCGTGTGCGGGATCGTGATCAGGGCGACCTTGTTGGTCAGCACCGCCATGAAGTCGGTGAGCTCGGCCCGGCCCTTCTCAGGGTTGAACCGATAGCCGACCGGGTGCTGCATCCAGGAGTTCGCGACCAGGATGAACGCGGCGCTCAGCACGGTGCCGACGGCCACGATCCAGATGCAGGCCAGGTGGATCCGCTTGGGCAGCCGGTCCCAGCCGAAGATCCACAGGCCCAGGAAGGTCGACTCCAGGAAGAACGCGAGCAGCGCCTCCATGGCCAGCGGCGCGCCGAAGACGTCGCCGACGAAGCGCGAGTACACGCTCCAGTTCATGCCGAACTGGAACTCCTGCACGATGCCGGTGACCACGCCCATCGCGAAGTTGATCAGAAGCAGCTTGCCGTAGAACTTGGTCAGCTTCAGCCACTTCTCGTGGCCGGTGCGCATCCAGGCGGTCTGGAACCCGGCGACGAGGAACGACAGCCCGATCGTGATCGGCACGAACAGGAAGTGGTAGACGGTCGTGATGCCGAACTGCCAGCGGGCCAGTTCCGTCGCGTCCATGCCGAGGCCTCCCCACGCGCGCGCATCGATACCCCTTTTGGCGACCATACGCAGGTCAGGGGGTGGCGGTAGGGGACTTCGGGCACCTCGTGGCAGGATCTTCGACCGTGAGCCCCTCGCCGTCCTGGACCCCGCCGCCGCTGCTGCGGTTCGCGCAGTTGCTCGCCGAAGGGGTGTCCCGGCTGCTGACGCGGCTGGAGGTCACCGGTGACCTGCCCGCCGAGCTGCGCCGCGGGCCGGTGATCCTCGCGGCCAACCATCTCAGCCCGTTCGACCCCGTCGCGGTGGCGGCGGCGTTCCGGCGGCTCGGGGTGCACCCGCGGATCATGGCCAACGCGGGGCTGTTCCGCACCCCGGTGATCGGGCCGCTGATGCGCGCCCAGGGCCACATCCAGGTCGACCGGGGCGAGCCGACCGCCGGCAACGCCGTGACCGACAGCGTCGCCGCGCTGGCCGAGGGCTCCCCGCTGATGATCTACCCGGAGGGGCGCATCGGCCTCGACCCGGCGATGTGGCCCGAGCGCGGGCGCACCGGCGTCGGCCGGCTCGTGCTGGCCACCGGTGCCCCGGTCGTCCCGATCGCGATCTGGGGCAGCCACGAGGTGCTCCCGTACGCCGCGCCGACCGGCATGTGGCCGGTGATCTGGCGCAACCTGCGCCGCAAGCCGAAGGTCCGGGTGCACGTCGGGGCGCCCGTCGACCTGTCCGGCGTCGACCGGGACCGCACCGGCGCCGCGCAGCGCATCGCCGACCGCATCATCGACGCCATCGACGCCGCACTTTCCCCGCAACCCCAGCGAGCGTGTCGACGGCCAGGCGCAGGCTACGGCGGATCCAGGGCGGCAGGTCCGGGTCGGCGTCGGCTTCGGCGAAGGTGAGGTGCAGGACCTCGGCGACCTCGTCCGGCGCGGCCGGGTGCGGCTCGGCACCGGCGGGCAGCTCGGCCGCGAAGACCACGTTGACGACCGGGTCGCCGTCGTCGCTGGTGAACAGGGTGCTCTCCACGTACGCCAGGGGGACGCCGGTCAGGTCGACGCCGATCTCCTCGGCGACCTCGCGGCGGCCGGTCTGCTCCAGGACGTCGGCCGCGGCCGGGCCGCCGCCGTGGTCGACCTTGCCGCCGACGCCGGACAGCAGCCCGGCGGCGTGCGCCTCCCGCTCGCTGCGCCGGATCAGCACCCAGCGGCCGTCGCGGTGCAGGAAGACCTCGACGTTGACCACGAACGCGGGTCGCCCGCCCGGGGTGAGGCATTCGATCACGCAGGGGACTCTACGGACGTTCCGGGCCGCCTGCTGTCCCCGGCTGACGCCGCGTGGGCGGTCCGGGTGTCAGCCCTGGTCCGGAGTGCCTGCGCCGGCGAACCGCCCGCGGCGGCGGCGCAGGAGCAGGCCGAGCCAGGAGGTGAGCACCAGCGCCCCGGCCAGCGCCTGGAGCTGCACGGTGTAGCGCTCGGGGTAGACCACGCCGGTCAGGTAGGTGTCGATGAAGCCGCGGCTCAGGCCCTGCTCGCCCGCTCCGCGGCGCGCCCAGTCCTCTACGTACGTGAGCGGGCACTCCAGGCCGAAGACGATCGTGGCGAAACCCCAGCCGGCGGCGGCCAGGTGCGGCCAGATCAGCCACGGCCGCCACCAGGCGAGGAAGCCGCCGGTGACCACGTACGCGAGGAAGGCGAAGTGCACCGCCATGGTGACTTCGGCGAGCGCCTGGAAGGCCATGCTCCATTATCTGCCGCTAGGATCGCCGTGGCGGCAGGGAGGAACTCGGTGCAAGCCCGAGACGGTCCCGCCACTGTGACCGGGGAGCCCGTCCCCACCCCATCGGCCACCGCAAGGGAAGGCCGGGGCCGGGCGTCGATCCGGGAGTCAGGAGACTCCGGCCGCCCGGAACGCGGCACGCCGTGTTCCGCATCGACTCTGCTACCGGGGCGCGGACCCCGACAGGAGGAATGCGGTCATGACGGCTGCTCACGGCCTGCTGCTGTCCACAGCGGACACCGAACTGCTCGCCGCCCGCGCCTGCGGCGCGGCCTGGCGCATCGCCAACCCCGCGCGGCTCGCCGTGAGCGACCTCCCCGAGCTGCTGCGGGACGTGGACTTCGTGGTGGTACGCCTGCTCGGCGGCCGCCGCACCTGGCCGGACGGGCTCGACGCGCTGCTCGCCGCGGGGGTGCCGGTGGTCGCGCTCGGCGGCGAGGCGGTGCCCGACGCGGCGTTGCAGGCGGAGTCGACGGTGCCCGCCGGGGTGGCCGGCGAGGCGCTGGCCTACCTGGTCGAGGGCGGCGCGGACAACCTGCGCGAGCTGCACCGTTTCCTGTCGGACACGCTGCTGATGACCGGTGAGGGCTTCGCGCCGCCGGTTCGCATGCCGGAGTACGGCGTGCGCCCCGGCCCGGACCCGGATCCGGCACGGCCGACCGTCGGGATCGTCTACTACCGGGCGCACGAGCTGGCCGGCAACACCGCGTTCGTGGACACGCTGGCCGGGGCGGTGCGCGACGCGGGCGCGAACGCGCTGGCGGTGTACTGCGGCTCGCTGCGCGGCGTGCCGGACGGGCTGCGCGACACGCTGCGCGGCTGCGACGCGCTGATCGTGACGGTGCTGGCCGCGGGCGGCACCACGCCCGCCGACGCGTCCGGCGGCGGCGACGACGAGGCGTGGTCGGTGGCGGCGCTGGCCGAGCTGGACGTGCCGGTGCTGCAGGCGCTGTGCCTGACCTCGTCGCAGGCCGCGTGGCAGGACTCCGACGCGGCGCTGAGCCCGATGGACGCGGCGATGCAGGTGGCGATCCCGGAGTTCGACGGCCGGCTGATCACGGTGCCGTTCTCGTTCAAGGAGCCCGGCCCGGACGGCATCGGCGTCTACGCCGCCGACCCCGAGCGGGCCCGCCGCGTCGCCGGGATCGCCTGCCGGTACGCCCGGCTGCGGCGCGTCCCGAACGGACGGAAGAAGCTCGCGATCGTGCTGTCCAGCTACCCGACGCGGCACTCGCGGGTCGGCAACGCGGTCGGCCTGGACACCCCGGCCAGCGCCGTGGTGCTGCTGCGGGCGCTGCGCGAAGCGGGCTACGACCTGGGCGAGGGCTTCCCCGAGGACGGCGACGCGCTGATCCACACGCTGATCGCGGCGGGCGGGCACGACGTGGAGTGGCTGACCGAGGAGCAGCTCGCCGCCGCCCCGGCGCGGGTGCCGCTGCGCGAGCACGTCCGGTGGCTGGACGCGCTCGACCCGCAGCTGCGCGCGGGCATCGTCGGGGCATGGGGCGAGCCGCCGGGCGAGCTGTACGTCGACGGCGACGAGATCGTGCTGGCCGCGCTGCGATTCGGCAACGTGCTGCTGATGATCCAGCCGCCGCGCGGCTTCGGGGAGAACCCGGTCGCCATCTACCACGACCCGGACCTGGCGCCGAGCCATCATTACCTGGCCGCGTACCGGTGGCTCGACGAGAGCTTCGGCGCCGACGCGGTGGTGCACCTGGGCAAGCACGGCACGCTGGAGTGGCTGCCCGGCAAGGGGCTGGGCCTGTCGCGCGGGTGCGCGCCGGACGCGGTGCTCGGCGACCTGCCGCTGGTGTACCCGTTCATCGTCAACGACCCGGGCGAGGGCACCCAGGCCAAGCGGCGCGGCCACGCGACGATCGTGGACCACCTGGTGCCGCCGATGGCCCGCGCCGAGACGTACGGCGAGCTGGCCAAGCTGGAGCAGCTGCTCGACGAGTACGCCACCGTGCAGGCCCTCGACCCGGCGAAGCTGCCCGCCGTGCGCGCCCAGATCTGGACCCTGATCCAGGCCGCGCAGCTGCACCACGACCTGCACCAGGCGGACATGCCCGGTGCGGACGACTTCGACGACTTCATCCTGCACGTCGACGGCTACCTGTGCGAGATCAAGGACTCGCAGATCCGCGACGGCCTGCACGTGCTCGGCGGCGCGCCGCAGGGTGAGGCGCGGGTCAACCTGGTGCTCGCGGTGCTGCGGGCCAGCCAGGTCTGGGGCGGGGTGCGCGGTGCGCTGCCGGGGCTGCGGGCGGCGCTGTGCCACCGGTACGGCCTGGACGAGCGGGCGCTGCTGGCCGCGCCCGGCGCGGCCGTCGCCGTGCCGCCGGATCTGACCGACGTGGTCGACGGCCCGGCCCGCACCGGCGCGGACGCGGTGGACCTGATCGAGGCCGTGGCCCGGCGGCTCGTCGTCGGCAACGAGACGCTGGGCTGGGAGCCGTCCAAGGTCCCGGCCGTGGTCGCCGAGGTGCTCGGCGGGCCCGACGCCGCGGTGGAGGCGGTGCTGGCGTTCGCGGCGACCGAGGTGGTGCCCCGGCTGGACGCCACGGTGGACGAGGTGACCGCGGTGCTGCGCGCGCTCGACGGGCGCTACATCCCGGCCGGGCCGTCCGGCTCGCCGACCCGCGGCCTGGTCAACGTGCTGCCGACGGGGCGCAACTTCTACTCGGTGGACCCGAAGGCGATCCCGTCGCGCAATGCCTGGGACGTCGGCGTGGCGCTGGCCGACTCGCTGCTGGCCCGGCACCGCGAGGAGACGGGCGAGTGGCCGCGTACGGTCGGGCTGACCGTGTGGGGCACCTCGGCGATGCGCACCCAGGGCGACGACATCGCCGAGGTGCTGGCGCTGCTGGGCTGCCGCCCGACCTGGGACGACGCCTCGCGGCGGGTCACCGGGTTCGAGGTGGTGCCACTGGCGGAGCTGGGGCGGCCGCGGGTGGACGTGACGGTGCGCATCTCCGGGTTCTTCCGCGACGCGTTCCCGCACGTGGTGACGCTGATCGACGACGCGGTGCGGGCGGTCGCGGCGCTGGCCGAGCCCGACGGGGACAACTTCCTGGCCGCGCATGCCCGCGCCGACGAGGCCGAGCACGGCGACCGCCGCCGGGCCACCACCCGCGTCTTCGGCTCCAAGCCGGGGGCGTACGGCGCGGGCCTGCTCCCGCTGATCGACGCCCGCAACTGGCGCGACGAGCAGGACCTGGCCGAGGTGTACGCGGTCTGGGGCGGCTACGCCTACGGCCGCGACCTCGACGGGCGGGCCGCCCGCGACGACCTGGCGCGCGTCTACCGCCGGATCAGCGTAGCGGCGAAGAACGTGGACACCCGCGAGCACGACATCGTCGACGCCGACGACTACTTCCAGTACCACGGCGGAATGATCGCCATGGTGCGCGCGCTGACCGGGGCGTCCCCGACGGCCGTGATCGGCGACTCGCACCTGCCCGACAGCGTGCAGACGCGCACCCTGGCCGAGGAGACCAAACGCGTGTTCCGGGCCCGGGTGGTCAACCCGCGCTGGATCGCCGCGATGATGCGCCACGGCTACAAGGGCGCGTTCGAGCTGGCCGCGACCGTCGACTACCTGTTCGGATACGACGCCACCGCCGGGGTCGTGGACGACTGGATGTACGAGAAGCTGGCCGCGGCGTACGTCTTCGACGAGCAGGTGCGCGAGTTCCTGGAACGGTCGAACCCGTGGGCGCTGCGCGGCATCAGCGAGCGCCTGCTGGAGGCCGCCGAGCGCGGCCTGTGGTCCGCCCCGGATCCGGCCACCCTGGACGCGCTGCGCGAGGCGTACCTCGCCGCCGAGGGCGACCTCGAAGGCTGATCGCCATGCGGTTTCAGGGAAAGTGCGCGCATCGCCTGCGGTATTCGTGCACTTTCCCCGAAACTGCGGGCAGTCGGTGCGGGCTCAGGCGCCGAGGGTCTTGAGGTAGGAGTACTCGCTGGCGAAGGGCTGGTAGCCGAGCCAGTCGTTCACCGCGATCATCGGTGCGTTGGTGTAGTCGTTGCAGGTGATCGCGGTGTGGATGCCGCGCTCGGCGGCCTTGCGCAGGGCCGCCGCCTTGGCGATCTTCGCCAGGCCGCGGCCACGGTACTCCCGCAGCGTGAACGTGCCCGTGGAGATGCCCTTGCCCAGCTCCCGGTTGGCTTCCAGGAAGGTGCCGCAGGCGGCGACGCCGTCCACCATGACCACGGTGCCCACGTCGAGCTGCTGGTCCGGGCTCTCCCAGTAGCGCGCCAGCCACAGGTCGTACGGGATGCCGTCGAAGGACATGTCACCCGGCTCGTCGATCGAGGCGGCCTGGTCCAGGTCGTAGACGGTCTTCGGCCCGGCCTCGGCCAGGCTGCACACGGTGACGCCGGCCGGCAGCGCGGGCATGGGCGGCAGCTGCGCCGTGTCGAGCCGCGCGTAGCGGTCGTGCGCGCCCTGGGTGTAGCCCTGAGCCTGCGCCCAGCGCACCGACGCCGCGTCGTCGCCCGCGAAGGCGCGCACCCGGCGGGCGCCGATGGCCCGCAGGTGCTCCTCCAGCCGCTGGTAGACGGCGGTGCCGGCCCCGCTGCCGCGGTGGTCCGGGTGCACCACCGTCTCGACGTAGGCGGCGCCCGGCTCGGATGTCGTGATGTTGAAACCTCCGGCGGAGAACCCCACCGGCTCCCCGTCACGCAGCGCCAGCAGGCGGAGCAGCCGGGCCTCGGGTCGGGCGGTGCGCCACCACAGCTCCTGCTGGGCCACGCTGGCGATGAACCAGGGGAAGGCGGCGTACCGGATGCGCGCCATGGCCGGCACGTCGTCGAAGGCGGCCTCACGGATCTCGATGTCGCTCACGCACCCTGTCTAACAGGCGCGGCAAGCGATTTACCGGTGGCGCCCGCGCCGTTGCGGGCGCCACCGGCGGCTTCTCGGGACGCCTAGAGGGTCAGCGTCCAGGTGTTGACGTAGCCGACGTCACCGGAGGCGGCGTCCTGCACGCGCAGCCGCCAGGTGCCGTTGGCCGCCTCGCCGGACAGGTTCACCGTGAACGTCTGGTCCACGTTGTCGGCGCTGCCGCCCGAGCGGTTGAGCAGCGTGTACGCGCTGCCGTCCGGCGCGAGCAGCGAGACCACCAGGTCGCCGCGGTACGTGTGCACGATGTGCACCTCGGCCGTGGACGTCGCCGACGCGTTGCGGTTGCAGCCGCTGATCGTGATGTTGCTGTAGACCGTGGCGTTGTCGCTGATCGTCACGTCGTTCGGGTTCGTGCCGGTGCAGCCGGGCGCTCCGTTCACGGTGAGCGTGTAGGTCGCGGTGCGGGTGGCGCCGGTGCCCGTGCCGGTCACCGTGACCGGGTACGTGCCCGCCGGGGTCGACGCGCTCGTGCTGATCGTCAGGGTGGACGAGCCGCCCGTGGTGACCGAGGCCGGGCTGAACGACGCGGTCGCGCCGGCGGGCAGGCCGCTCGCCGAGAAGGTCACGGTCTGCGCGCTGCCGGCGGTGAGGGCGGTGGCGATGGTCGAGGTCGCCGCGCTGCCCGGGTTCACCGAGCCGCTCGCCGGGGTGGCCGTGACGGAGAAGTCGTTGGCCGCCGCGCAGTACTGCGCCTGCTTGCCGATGGCCCGGAACGGGCAGTCGGCGTACTCGGCGAGGATCAGCACGGCCGTCTTGTTGCGCGAGGTCTGCGCCGCGATGACCTCGTCCGGCGGGTAGAAGCCGGGGCTGGACGAGCGCGGGTACATCTCGAACGTGTACGTCCACACCCGCTGGTCGCCCCAGAGCCAGTCGGTGATGTCGCCGTCGGTGACGTACAGGTCGCTGCCCTGCTCGGCGGTGTAGGAGTTGGTCGCGGCCATCTGAGCGCCGATGTTGGCGAACGTGTTGCGCTCGTCGAGGGTCATGCCGGGGTTGACGGTGTCGGCGGTGGTGTACCCGAACGGCCACAGGATCAGCTCGCCGTGGGTGTGGAAGTCGATGTTGGCCTTGATCTGCTGCACCCCGCCGACCCGCCGGGACAGCACGAAGTCGCGCAGCACCCGTGCCTCCGGCGTGGAGAACGCCGACGGCCCGCGGTAGGTCTCGCTGGACGGCGTGCCCGACGAGCCGCCGCAGCAGCCCCACTTGTAGCCGAAGTTGCGGTTGATGTCGGTGCCGATCGCCGACGAGCCCGAGTTGGGCTGGCGGTTCTTGCGCCAGGAGCGGTAGGAGCCGGTGGCGATGTCGTACTCGCCGCCGTCGGGGTTGAGGTCCGGGACGATCCAGATCTCGCGCGAGTCGACCACGGCGCGCACGCGGCTGTCCGTGGCGTAGCCGTCGGTGAACAGGTTGGCCAGGTAGAGGGCCATCTCGACGGTCAGGTGCTCGCGCGCGTGCAGGTGCGCGTTGATGAGGAACTCGGGCTCGTTCTCGTCGGTCGCCACGTTGTCGGAGATCTTCAGGGCGACGATGTCGCGGCCCTCGTACGACGTCCCGATGACGGACCGGCGGACCAGCGTCGGGTGGTCCGCGACGATCTGGTTGAGCTCGGCATTCATCTCGGCGTAGTTGTGGTAACCGGAGTCGGTCGACGGGAAGTCGAGCGTGGTGATCCCGTCCGGCGCGGCCTGCGCCGGCGCGGGCAGGGCCTCCAGGGTGAAGCCGAGGCGGCGGATCCGGGCCGCCTCGGTGCCGGTCGCGGTGATGTAGATCTTGCCGTGCTCGACGAGGTCGATCGCCGCTCCGGTGCGGGCGACGGCGTCGCGGTCGGCCCACGTCTTCGGGCCGACGACGCGGTACTGGGCGGATGCGGCGGCGCCGTCGTCGGCGGGCACGCCGCCGGCCGGTGCGGCCAGCGTCAGCGCGGCACCGGTGGCCAGCGCGGTGAGGATGAGCGCGAGTCTGCGCACGGGGAACCCTCCTGGGGTCGTGGGGGCGCGAGGTGGTGGCGAGCGGCCCGGCTCCGCGGGTGGCGGAGCCGGGCCAGGTCGTGCCGTCGGAGGGTGCTACAGGGTGAGCGTCCAGGAGTTGAGGTAGCCGGTGTCGATCGACGCCAGGTCGCGTACGCGCAGGCGCCAGGTGCCGTTCTTGACCTCGCCGGACAGGTTCACCGTGTAGATCGTGTCGATGTTGTCGGTGCTGCTGCCGGTGCGGTTGTGCAGGTTGTACACCGAACCGTCCGGCGCGACGAGGTCCACCACCAGGTCACCCTTGTAGGTGTGCACGATGTGGACCTCGACCTTCGAGGTCGACGACGCGTTGCCCGTGCAGCCGGAGACGGTGATGTTGCTGTACACCCCGGTGGTGTTGTTGTCGGGGATACTCACGTCGGTGCCGTTGGTGATCGCGGCGCAGCCGCCGACCGGGTTGACCGTCCAGGTGAACGACGCGGTGCCGGTCTTGCTCGCGCTGTCGGTCGCGGTGACGGTGACGGTGTAGGTGCCCGCGGTGGTCGGCGTGCCGGTGATCTGGCCGGTCGACGAGCTGATCGACGTGCCGGCCGGCAGGCCGGTCGCCGACCAGGAGTACGGCGCGGTGCCGCCGGACGCGCTGCTGTTCAGGGTGACCGCGGTGCCGACCACGGTGGACTGGTTGCCGGGGCCGGTGACCGAGACGCCGCCCGGTGCCCCGCCCAGGGATACGGCCGCGTTGTAGATGTCGTTGGCGAAGTAGCGCACCTCGGTGTAGACGCCCGGCTTCTGCGGCTGGGCGCAACCGATGCCCCAGCTCACGATGCCGACCTGGATCCACTCGTTGGACGCGTTCTTCTTGACCATCGGGCCGCCGGAGTCACCCTGGCAGGTGTCGACGCCGCCGGAACTCCAGATGCCCGCGCAGATCTCCTCGTTGAAGATCAGCCCGGCGTAGCTGCCGCCCGCGCTCTGGCACTGCGTGTCGGTGATGAACGGGACCTTCGCCTTGAGCAGGTAGCGCTGCTGCCCGCCGCCCTGCGTGGCCGCGCCCCAGCCCATCACGTCGAACTCGCCGCTGTGCAGCGAGGTGTCGGTGGCGATCTTCAGCAGCGGGGCCGTGGTGATCGGGCTGGACAGGCGGACCAGCGCCCAGTCCTTGCCGTCGCCGTTGTAGCCGGGCGCGCGGTAGACGTAGTTGGAGGTGCGGGTGGTCCGGCTCGGACTCTGCAGGTCGACCACGCCCCAGGTGGCGGTGATCGAGGTGTTGTTGCCGGTGGCGCCGACGCAGTGCGCCGCGGTGAGCACCAGGCTCGGGGTGTACATCGCGCCGCCGCAGCCCATGGACAGCCGCACCATCCACGGGAACTCGCCCTGCGCGGCCGGGGTGCCGCCCACGACGAGGTCCGGGCCGTCGATGACGTCGGGGTCGGTCGGCGCGGCCTGCGCCGGGCCGGTGGCCGCGGCCATGGCGATCAGGGCGCCGGCGAGCGCCGTCGCGCCCACACGCAGCGCCGCTCGGAGTGAGTGCCTCACAGGATCCTCCCAAGGTCCACCCGGCGCCGAGCGCTTCTGACGCCGGACCGCCGGAGAGTTTCCCTGGAAGCTAGCGGAAGGCAGTGATATATAGCAATATCGAAGTTGATTGTTACGACGTGATGTCGTGCCGGGCCGCGCGAGCCAGGGGGCGGGCCCGGCGCGGCCTCACGTGGGCAGGGCCGCCCGGTGAGCGATGACACAGCACACCGGACGGGCGACCCGCTTTGACGCGGAGCCGCTCTTCCGACACGATGACCGGTGAGCGGCAGTGGAGGAACCCGGTGCGAGTCCGGGGCGGTCCCGCCACTGTCACCGGGGAGCGACCCCTCCCGACGCTCGCGCCGCCACCGGCGCGCCGCGTCGTCCCCAGGTCACGGCCGCGAGGCTGGAAGGCCGAGGGGGAGCGCCGATCCGGGAGCCAGGACACTCCGGCCGCTCCCGGCGACGCCGACGGCGTCGGCGGATCACCGGTGTTCGCGGGCGAGGAAACCCGCGGAGAGGATTCGCGCATGGGCTCGTGCCTGAGCGGTCGTTGACCCCGCTGTACCCGTTCTCCGCCGTGGTCGGCCTGGCCGACCTGCGGCTGGCCCTGCTCCTCAACGCCGTCTCGCCCGCCGTCGGCGGGGTGCTGGTGCGCGGCGAGAAGGGCACCGCCAAGTCCACCGTGGTCCGTGCCCTCGCCGCCCTGCTGCCGACGCTCACGGCCGTCGCCGGATGCCGCTTCGCCTGCGACCCGGCCGCCCCGTACGCCGCGTGCCCGGACGGGCCGCACGAGGCCGGGCAGGACGCCGCCGTCCGGCGCGCCCGGCTGGTCGAGCTGCCCGTCGGGGCCACCGAGGACCGCCTGGTCGGCGCGCTCGACCTGGAACGCGTGCTCACCTCGGGGCAGGCGGCGTACTCGCCCGGCCTGCTGGCCGCCGCCCACCGGGGCGTGCTCTACGTCGACGAGGTGAACCTGCTCCACGACCACCTGGTCGACCTGCTGCTCGACGCCGCCGCGATGGGTGAGGCGTACGTCGAGCGCGACGGCGTCTCGGTGCGCCACGCCGCCCGGTTCCTGCTGGTGGGCACCATGAACCCGGAGGAGGGCGAGCTGCGCCCGCAGCTGCTCGACCGGTTCGGGCTGGCGGTGCAGGTGCGCGCCCCGCGCGAGCCGCGCGAGCGGGCCGAGGTGGTGCGGCGGCGGCTGGCGTACGAGGCCGACCCGGCCGGGTTCGCGGCGCGCTGGGCCGACGCCGACGCCTCGCTCGCCGATCGCATCGTGGCCGCCCGGGAAAGGCTGCCCGCGGTGGCGCTGCCCGACGCCGAGCTGATCCGCATCACCGGGGTGTGCGCCGCGTTCGAGGTGGACGGGCTGCGCGCCGACCTGGTGGTGGCCCGTGCCGCGCTGGCACTGGCCGCCTGGCACGGCCGGGTCGAGGTCACCGCGCAGGACGTCCGCGACGCGGCCCGGCTCGCGCTGCCGCACCGCCGCCGACGCGACCCCTTCGACAGCCCCGACCTGGACGAGAACGCGCTGGAAGAGGCGCTGCGCCACGCCGCGCCCCCGGACGGCGGGCCGCACGACGGCGAGAGCGGCCGGGACGGCGGCGCCGCCGGGCGGCGCGGCGGACCCGACGGCTCGGACGGCGGACGGGACCACGGCGCACACGACGCCGCGGGCCCCGGCGGCGACCCCGGACGCCCTGGTGACCAGGGCCCCCGCGGCGAGGAAGACCCTCAGGGCGAGGACGGCCCGCACGACGGCGGGCCCGACAACGGCCCCGACGACGACCGGCCCCGGCCGGGTGGGCCCGGCGGCGGCGCGCGGCCGGACCGGGAGCGTCCGGCGCCCCGGCCGCACGGTGACGCCCAGCGGCGCGACGCCGACGGCGACAGCCGCCTCGCCGGGGCGGGGCAGCAGCGGGCCGAGGCGGCGCGACCGCAGCGGGCCAGGCTGTTCGCGGTGCCGGGCACGGGGGAGGGCGCGGCAGGACGGCGCTCGCCCGCGTACACCCGCACCGGCCGCACCGTCGGCGCGCGGGTGCCCGCCGGCACGCTGACCGCGCTGCACCTGGCGGCGACCGTGCGGGCCGCGGCCCGGCGGCAGGACGCGCGCGGGCGCCGGCCCGGCGGGCCACTGCTGCTGGCCGCCGCCGACCTGCGCGAGCCGGTGCGGCGCGGGCGCGAGTCCAACCTGGTGCTGTTCTGCGTCGACGCCTCCGGCTCGATGGCCGCCCGCAAGCGGATGGGCGCGGTCAAGGGCGCGGTGCTGTCGCTGCTGCTCGACGCGTACCAGCGGCGCGACAAGGTCGGCCTGGTCACCTTCCGGGGCGACGCGGCACGGCTGGCGCTGCCGCCGACCTCCAGCGTCGAGGCGGGCGCGGCCCGGCTGCGCGAGCTGCCCACCGGCGGGCGTACGCCGCTCGCGGCGGGCCTGCGCCAGGCCGCGCACACGCTGCGGGTGGAGCGGCTGCGCGACCCGCGCCGCCGGGCGCTGCTGGTGGTGGTGACCGACGGCCGGGCCACCGCGGGGGCCGATCCCGTCGGCGAGGCCATGCGGGTCGCCGCCGGGCTGGCCGCGGGCGGCGTCGCCGCGGTGGTGGTCGACTGCGAGTCGGGACCGGTCCGGCTCGGGCTGGCCGCGCGCCTGGCCGCCCGGCTGAACGCCGAGCACGTGCCGCTCACCGAGGTCACCGCACAGGGGCTGGCCGGCGTCGCCCGCCGCGACCGCCGCACCGCCGCGTGACCCGAACCGATCGGAGGACGAGATGCCGCAGGGTAAACCCGAGTCGGTCCCCGACGACGGGCTGACCACCCGGCAGCGCCGGAAGGGACCGCTGCTCGCCGTGCACACCGGCGTCGGCAAGGGCAAGTCGACCGCCGCGTTCGGGATGGCGCTGCGCGCGTGGAACGTGGGCTGGCCGATCGCCGTTTTCCAGTTCGTGAAGAGTCCGAAGTGGCGGGTGGGTGAGGAGGCCGCGTTCCGGGCGCTGAGCCGTGCCCACGCGCAGGACGGCACGGGCGCGCCGGTGACCTGGCACAAGATGGGCGAGGGCTGGTCGTGGCTGGCCCGGCCGGGCGACGAGCGCGACCACGCCGCCGAGGCGGCCGAGGGCTGGGCGCAGGTCAAACGCGACCTCGCCGCGCAGCGGTACGGCTTCTACGTGCTCGACGAGTTCACCTACCCGATGCACTGGGGCTGGGTGCCCGTCGACGACGTGGTCGCGACGCTGCGCGAGCGCCCCGGCACCCAGCACGTCGTGATCACCGGCCGGTACGCCGCACCGGCGCTGCTCGACGCCGCCGACCTGGTCACCGAGATGGGCAAGGTGAAGCACCCGATGGACGCGGGGCGCAAGGGCCAGGCGGGGATCGAATGGTAGAGGTCGGTGGGGGTGTGTCGGTGAGGGTGCCGCGGATCGTGGTCGCGGCGGCGGCGTCGGGGCACGGCAAGACGACGGTGGCGACCGGGCTGCTGGCCGCGTTCACGGCGCGCGGCATGACCGCGGCCGGGTTCAAGGTCGGGCCGGACTACATCGACCCGACGTACCACTCGCTGGCCTGCGGGCGGCCCGGCCGCAACCTGGACCCGTCGCTGGTCGGCGAGGACCTGGTCGCGCCGCTGTTCGCCCATGGCGCGGCGGGCGCGCAGGTCGCCGTGGTCGAGGGCGTGATGGGCCTGTACGACGGCCGCTCCGGCCAGGGCGCGTTCGGCTCGACCGCGCACGTGGCCGAGCTGCTGGACGCGCCGGTCGTGTTCGTGGTGGACGCGACCGGCCAGGGCCGCTCGGTCGCCGCGCTGCTGCACGGGTTCCGCTCGTTCGGCACGGTGCGCCTGGGCGGGGTGGTGCTCAACCGGGTCGGCTCCGACCGGCACGAGGAGATCCTGCGCGAGGCCTGCGAGGAGGTCGGCGCGCCGGTGCTCGGCGTGCTGCGGCGCACCGACGCGGTCGCGGTGCCCTCGCGGCACCTGGGCCTGGTGCCCGCCGCCGAACGCAGCGGCGCCGCGGTCGACGCGGTACGCGCGATGGGCGCGCTGGTCGAGGACGGGGTGGACCTCGGCGAGGTGCTCGCGGTGGCGCACGGCGCGCCGCCGCTGACCGTGACGGCGTGGTCGGCCGCGGCCGCGGTGGGCGAGCCGGTGGCCGAGCGCCCCGTGATCGCGGTCGCGGGCGGGCCAGCGTTCACGTTCGGCTACGCCGAGCAGGCCGAGCTGCTGCGGGCCGCCGGGGCCGAGGTCGTGCACGTCGACCCGGTCCGCGACGAGGCGCTGCCGCCGCGCACCGCCGGGCTGGTGGTGGGCGGCGGTTTCCCCGAGGTGTACGGCGACGAGCTGGCCGCCAACAAGCCGCTGCGCGACGCCGTACGCGAGCTCGCGGCCGCCGGTGCGCCCGTCGCCGCCGAGTGCGCCGGGCTGCTGTGGCTGGCCCGGTCGCTGGACGGCCGCGAGATGTGCGGGGTGCTCGACGCCGAGTCGGCGATGACGGACCGGCTCACGCTGGGCTACCGCGACGCGGTCGCGGTGTCCGGCAGCGTGCTCGCCGAGCCGGGCACCCGGGTCACCGGGCACGAGTTCCACCGCACCGCCGTCGCCCCGGCCGCCGGGCCGCAGCCCGCCTGGGCGTGGCGCGGCACCGCCGCGGAGGGCTTCGTCCAGGGCGGGGTGCACGCGTCCTACCTGCACCTGCACTGGGCCGGGCACCCGGGCTTCGCCGCGCGGCTGGTGCGTGCCGCATGCGCCTGATCGGGGTGGGGACGGGTCCGGGCGACCCGGAGCTGGTGACGCTGCAGGCCGTACGCCTGCTGCGCGAGGCCGGGCGGGTCTTCGTGCCCGTCATGTCGCTCGACGAGCAGGGCCGTGCCGAGGCGACGGTGCGCGCGCACGCCGGGCACGACCGCATCGAGCGGCTGGTGTTCGCCCTCAACGAGCGCGACGACGCGCGGCGGCGCGAGCACCACTGGGACGGGGCCGGGCGGCGCGTCGCGGACTGGCTCGGCGAGACCGGCGGCACCGCCGTGTTCGCGACCATCGGCGACCCCAACGTGTACTCGACCTTCGGCTACCTCGCCGCCACCGTCCGGGCGCTGCTGCCCGAGGTCGAGATCACGACCGCGCCCGGGATCACCGCCATGCAGGCCCTGTCGGCCGCGGCCGGGGTGCCGCTCGCCGAGGGCGTCGAGCCGCTGGTCCTGGTGCCGTTGGCCCGGGGAGCGGCGGCGCTGTCCGGCGCGCTCGCGTACGCGGAGGACGGCACGGTGGTGGCGTACAAGGGCGGGCGGCACCTCGACGAGGTCGTCGCCGTGGTGAAGGAGGCCGGACGGCTCGGGGACGCGGTGCTCGGCACCCGCCTGGGCCTGCCCGGCGAGACCGTGACACCGCTGGCCGCGGCGGGTGAGGCGCCGTACCTGTCGGCGGTGCTGATCCCCGGCCGGCGCGAGGGAAGGGGCGGGAAGCTGTGAAGGTCGTCTTCATCGGAGCCGGGCCGGGCGCCGCCGACCTGCTCACCCTGCGCGGCGCGGCCGCCATCGCCACCGCCGACGTGGTGGTCTGGGCGGCCAGCCTGGTGCACCCGGACGTGCTCGGCCACGCGAAGCCGGGCGCGCGCATCGTCGACTCGGCCGCGCTGACCCTGGAGCAGACGCTCGACCTCTACCGCCAGGCCGCGGCCGACGACCTGGTGGTGGCCCGGATCCACTCCGGCGACCCGGCGCTGTGGGGCGCGCTGGGCGAGCAGCTCGACGCGTGCCGCGAGCTGGGCCTGCCCACCGAGGTCATCCCCGGGGTGTCCTCGTTCACCGCCGCCGCGGCGGCCGTGCAGCGGGAGCTGACCGTGCCCGAGGTGGCCCAGTCGGTGGTGCTGACCAGGCTGGAGGGCGGCAAGACGCCGATGCCGGCACGCGAGTCGGTGCGCGCCTTCGCCGCGCACGGCGCGACCATGGCGGTGTTCCTGTCCGCCGCCCGGTCCGGCCAGCTCGCGGACGAGCTGCTGGCCGGGGGGTACGCGCCGGACACGCCCGTCGTGGTGGCATACCGGGTGACGTGGCCGGAGGAGCTGATCGTGCGGTGCACGGTCGGCACGCTGGAAGCCGCGGTCAAGGAGCACCGGCTGTGGAAGCACACGCTGTTCCTGGTCGGGCCCGCGCTCGGCGAGGGCGGCGGCACCCGCAGCCACCTCTACCACCCGGGCCACTTCCACGGCTTCCGCCGGGCGGACCCGGCCGCCCGCGCCACCCTGCGAGCAACCCGTGGCTGAGCGGCCGGCCGCCGACCCACGCTCCGACTCGGCTCCCGATCCGAGTCCGGATCCGGCTGCCGCGCCGACGGCCGTCCGGCTCCGTGGGCGGCGCCGGTCCGGGCTGGTGGGCTCCGGACCGGACCTTCCGGAGCTGCGTGAACCCGACCTGCCGCGTACCGCCAAGGATCGGCCCAAAGCCCTGCGCACCGGGTGGACCACCGGGACGTGCGCGTCGGCGGCGGCGAAGGCGGCGACGGAGCTGCTGGTGGGCGGGGTGCCGCCGCGCTGGGTCGAGGTGGCGCTGCCGTCCGGGCGGCGGGTGACCTTCGCGGTCGCGGAGTCGTCGCTGGACGGTGACGCGGCGCGGGCCGTCGTGGTCAAGGATGCCGGGGACGACCCGGACGTGACGCACGGCGCCCGGCTGACCGCGACCGTGCGCTGGCGGGACGGGGCGGGGGTGTCGCTGCGCGGCGGCGAGGGCGTCGGCACGGTCACCCGGCCCGGCCTCGGCCTGGACGTGGGCGGCCCGGCGATCAACCCGGTGCCGCGACAGATGATCACGCAGGCGGTGGCCGAGGTCGCGGGCGGGCGCGCGGTGGACGTGGTGATCTCGGTGCCGGACGGCGAGCGGATGGCCCGCAAGACCACCAACCGCAGGCTGGGCATCCTCGGCGGGATCTCGATCCTCGGCACCACCGGCATCGTCCGGCCGTTCTCCACCGCATCCTGGCGAGCCAGCGTCATGCAGGCCGTGCAGGTGGCCGCGGCGCAGGGCGAGGACACGATCGTGCTGTGCACCGGCGGGCGCACCGAGGCGGGCGCGATGGCGCTGCTGCCGCACCTGCCTGAGGTGTGCTTCGTCGAGGTGGGCGACTTCACCGGGGCCGCGCTGCGCACCGCCGCCGGGCACGGCATGACCGGGGTGGTCTTCGTCGGCATGGCCGGCAAGCTGACCAAGCTCGCCGCCGGGGTGCTGATGACGCACTACACCCGCTCGGCCGTGGACACCGCGCTGCTCGGCCGGGTGACCGTCGCGGCCGGTGGCACGCCGGAGCTGGCGGAGCAGGTCGACGGCGCGAACACGGCGCGGCACGCGTACGAGCTGTGGGAGGCGGCCGGGCTGCTGCGCACCGCCGGGGACCTGCTCTGCGACC
Source organism: Catellatospora sp. NPDC049609 (assembly GCF_040675365.1). Classification (NCBI taxonomy): domain Bacteria; kingdom Bacillati; phylum Actinomycetota; class Actinomycetes; order Micromonosporales; family Micromonosporaceae; genus Catellatospora; species Catellatospora sp. NPDC049609. The sequence goes on from NZ_JBFAOU010000016.1 coordinate 26,341, forward strand.
GGGTGCGCGACGTGCTGGTCCGGTTCGGGCGCGGTGCGCTGCGGGCCGACGTGGCGATGGTCGACTTCACCGGGCAGGCGGTCGTGGCGGCGACCAGGCCGGAGTGGGTGGCATGCGCCGGGTGACCGTGCTCGGCCACGACGGCGGGCCGCTCGGCCCGGCGGCGGGTGCGGCGCTGGCGACCGCGACCCTGGTCGCCGGGGGCGAGCGGCACCTGTCCGGGCTGGACGTCGCGGCGGAGACGCTGGTGATGGGCCCGGTCGCGCCGGTGGTCGCCCGCCTCGCCGCGCACGACGGCGAAGCGGTGGTGCTGGCCAGCGGCGACCCGGGCTTCTTCGGCATCGTCGCCGCGCTGCGCCGGGCCGGGGTCGAGCCGGTGGTGGTGCCCGCGGTGTCCAGCGTCGCGGCCGCGTTCGCCCGCGCCGGCCTGCCCTGGGACGACGCTCTGGTCGTCTCCGCCCACGGCCGCGGCCCCGCTGACGGCCGCGCGTCCGCGTCCGGCCGCGAGTCTTCGCACGGTGGCGAGTCTTCGCACGGCGGCGAGTCTTCGCACGGCCGCGACGGCGGCCAGGGTCGCGAGTGCGGTGGCGGCTCCGGGCTGAGCAGTGATCCGTTTTTGTGGACGCCTGCTGTCGCCAGGGCGACGTCCAGCGTCCACCGAAACGGATCATCGCGGGTGCCGGGCGGGTGGCGGCGGGTCGTCAACGCCTGCCGGGCCCATCCGAAGGTGGCGGTGTTGACCGCGCCCGGCACCGGGCCCGCGGAGCTGGGTGCGGCGCTGGCCGGGTGGGCGCGGACGCTGGTGGTCGCGGAGCGGCTCGGTACGCCGCAGGAGCGGCTGGTGACGGTCACGGCGGCGGAGGCGGCCGGTGCCCGGTGGGCGGACCCGAACGTGGTGCTGGTGCTGGATCCGGCCCGCCCCGACGCGCGGACCGGGCCGGGCTGGGTCGCCGGTCCAGGCCCCGGGCCGGGCGGTTGGGCGCTACCGGAGGCCGCGTACGCCCACCGCGACTCGATGATCACCAAGGCGGAGGTACGCGCGTACGCCCTGGCCAAACTCGGCCCGCGCCTCGGCGACCTGGTCTGGGACGTGGGTGCCGGATCGGGCTCGGTGGCCGTGGAGTGCGCCCGGTTCGGCGCGGCCGTGGTCGCCGTCGAGCGCGACCCGGCCGCCCTGCCCCTGATCGCGGCGAACGCGGCCGGCCTCGGCGTGCGGGTGGTCACCGGGGCGGCCCCGGACTGCCTGGCCGCGCTGCCCGATCCGGACGCGGTGTTCGTGGGCGGCGGGGGCACGCCCGTGCTCGCGGCCTGCGCGGCGCGGCGCCCGCTCCGGCTCGTCGTCGCGCTGGCGGCGGTCGAGCGTGCCGCAGCGGCCCTGACCCTGCTGCGCGCCGCCGGGTACGCCGCCGACGGCGTACAGCTGCAGGCTTCGCGGCTGGCCCCGCTGCCGGACGGCACGCACCGGCTCGCCGCGACCAATCCCGTCTTCGTCGTCTCCGGGGAGCTGTCATGACCATCGGGCTGATCTGGGCCACCGCCGCCGGGCGTGCCGCCGCCGACCGGCTGGCCGCCGCCTGGCCCGGAGAATGCACCGTCCACGAGGGACGGGTACGCGACCAGCTCGCCCGCGCCTGGGCGGAGTCCGGCGCGATCGTCGCGTTCGTCGCCACCGGTGCCACCGTCCGCCTCCTCGCCCCTCACCTCGTCGCCGGGGGCGGCAAGGACACGCAGCCGGGTGTGGTGTGTGTGGACGAGGCGGGGCGGTGGGCGGTCGTGCTGCTCGGCGGGCACGCGGGCGGGGCGAACGCGCTGGCGGAGCGGGTGTCGGCGGTGCTCGGCGCGCAGCCGGTGGTGACCACCGGCACCGACGCGGCCGGGCTCGCGGGCCTGGACACGCTCGGCTTCGCGGTGGGCAACCCCGAACGGGTCGCCCCGGTGTCCCGGGCACTGCTCGACGGCGAACCGGTCGACTGGCGCGCCGACCAGCTCTGGCCGCTGCCCGCGCTGCCCGCCAACGTCGGCGCGCACCCCGGCGCCGCACACGGGGTGCTGGTGACCGACCGGGCACCGACCCGCGGGGGTGCGGCGGCAGCGCCCCTGGTGCTGCATCCGCCGTCGCTGGTACTCGGGATCGGGGCGAGCCGGGGAGTCGCCGCGGAAGAGATCGCCGCGCTCGCCGACCGGGTCCTCGCGGAGGCGGGGCTGGCCGCGGCGTCGGTGTGCGCGATCGCCACCGCGGACGTGAAGGCCGACGAGGCGGGCCTGCTGGCGTACGCGGCGGGGCGGAACCTGCCGCTGGTCACCTTCCCGGCGGGAGAGCTGGCGGCGGTGGACGTGCCCCACCCGTCGGAGGTGGTCCGGGCGGCCGTGGGCACGCCGAGCGTGGCCGAGGCGGCGGCGCTGCTGGCGGCCCGGGCCCGTGGCCGTGCCGCGGAGCTGGTCGCGGGCAAGACGGCGTCGGCGATGGCGACCGTGGCGGTGGCGCGGCTGGTCCCGATGGGGCGGCTCGCCGTGATCGGGCTGGGGCCGGGCGCGGCGGACCTGCGTACGCCGCGGGCCACCGAGCAGTTGCGGGCCGCCTCGATCGTGGTCGGCCTCGACCAGTACGTGGCGCAGGTCCGGCACCTGCTGCGGCCCGGCACCCGGATCGTGGACTCGGGGCTGGGCGCGGAGGAGGAGCGGGCGCGCACCGCCGTCGAGCTGGCCCGCGCCGGGCACGCCGTGGCGCTGATCGGCTCCGGCGACGCGGGCGTGTACGCGATGGCCTCGCCCGCGCTGGAGTTCGCCGGAGACGACATCGCGGTGACCGCGGTGCCGGGGGTGACCGCCGCACTGGCCGCGTCGTCGCTGCTGGGCGCGCCCTTGGGGCACGACCACGTGTACCTGTCGCTGTCCGATCTGCACACCCCCTGGGCGGTGATCGAGCGACGGCTGGCCGCCGCGGCGCAGGCCGATCTCGTGGTGTGCCTCTACAACCCGCGCAGCGCCCGGCGCACCCGGCAGCTGCCCGCGGCGCTGGCGATCCTGGGCGCGCACCGGCCGCCGCGCACGCCGATCGGGCTGGTGCGCGACGCGTCCCGGCCGGGCGAGCGGGTCGCGCTGACCACGCTGGCCGAGTTCGACCCGGCCGCGGTGGACATGAACACGGTGGTGATCGTCGGGGCCAGCACGACCCGCACGGTCGCCGGGCGCATGGTCACCCCGCGGGGGTACGCGTGGATGCCGAGCTGACGCGCGCGGGGAGCCGGCCGGCGGGCGGCGGGCCCGGACCGGCCGTCTCCGTGCGGTTCGACGGCTGTCAGGGCTGCGGCGCCTGCCTACTGACCTGCCCCACGCACGCGATCCGCCCGGTCGGCGGCGACGGCCCGGCGACCCTGCACGCCCGCCCGGACCTGTGCACCGGCTGCGGGGAGTGCGTCGAGGTGTGCCCGGTGGACGCGGTGACCCTGACCGTGGGGGAGCGGTGATGGGCGGTTCAGCGCGGGTGGTGCATCCGATCGAGGCGGAGTCGTACCGGATCCTGCGGTCGGTGGTGGACACGACGGGGCTGGCGCCGTACAGCAGGGACGTGGTGGAGCGGATCGTGCACACCACGGCCGATCCGGGCTGGGTCGCCGACCTGGTGCCGGACGAGGCGGCGCTCGCCGCCGGGGCCGCCGCGCTGGCCGCGGGCGCGCCGCTGGTGGTCGACGTGACCATGGTCGGCGCGGGCATCACCCGCTACCCGTCGCGCTGCCTGGTCGGCTCGGCGCGGGCGGCGGAACTTTCCGCGGCCGAGGGGATCACCCGGTCCGCCGCGGCGGTGCGGCTGGCCGCCGCCGAGCATCCGGCGGGTGCGGTATGGGCCGTCGGCAACGCCCCGACCGCCCTGTTCGAGCTGCTGCGGCTGGCGGCGGCCGGGACGGTGGCTCCGGCGCTGGTGGTGGGCCTGCCGGTCGGGTACGTCGGTGCGGCCGAGGCGAAGGCGGCGCTGCGCGCGTCCGGGCTGCCCCAGCTGTCCAACGTCAGCGCCCGCGGCGGCTCGGCCGTCGCCGCCGCCGCCGTCAACGCCCTGCTCTACGGCGACCCGCTGACCGGCCACGACACCGCGCCTCCGTGAGGAGCCGCTGTCGCCGGGCGCCCGCCACAGGTGACTCCCGGCGACCCCGAGACGAGCTCCGTCAGGTGCGACCCCCAGGAGGAAGACCATGATCGCCACCCCGCCCGCGCTGCTCATCGCCGGGCACGGCACGTCCGACACCGACGGCGCGGAGGAGTTCCGCGCGTTCACCGACCGGGTGGGCAAGCGCCTGGCCCCGCGCGGGGTGAGCGTCGGCGGCGGTTTCATCGAGCTGTCCCCACCGCCGCTCGGCGAGGCGGTGGGCGAGCTGGTCGCGGCCGGGCACCGCCGGCTGGCCGCCGTGCCGCTGATGCTGGTCGCGGCCGGACACGCCAAGGGCGACATCCCGGCCGCGCTGGCCCGTGAGCAGCTGCGGCATCCCGGGCTCGCGGTGGCGTACGGCCGCCCGCTCGGCGCCCACCCGGCGGTGCTGGCCCTGCTGCGGGAGCGGCTGGCGCAGGCCGGTGCGGCCGAGGGCGACACGGTGCTGCTGGTGGGGCGCGGTTCCACCGATCCGGACGCCAACGCCGAGGTGGCCCGCGCCGCGCGGCTGCTGGCCGAGACGACGGCGGTGGCCGCGGTGGAGTACGCCTTCGTCTCGCTCGCCCGGCCCGGCGTGCCCGCGGGCCTGGACCGCTGTGCCGCGCTGGGCGCGCGCCGGATAGTGGTGCTGCCGTACTTCCTCTTCACCGGGGTGCTGCCGCGCCGGGTGGCCGACCAGGCCACGGCGTGGGCGGCCGGGCGCGCGGGCGTGCCGGTGCGCTGCGCCGCCGTGCTCGGCGACACCGACGCGCTCGCCGACCTGGTGATCGAGCGTTACGACGAGGCGCTGGCGGGCGACATCCGGATGAACTGCGACTCGTGCGTCTACCGGGTGAAGCTGCCCGGTTTCGAGGACCGGGTCGGTGCGGCCCAGACGCCGCACCACCACCCGGACGACCACGGCCACACCCACCACGGCCATGGCGACCAGCACGCCCACCACGACGGCGCGGACGGGCACCACCACGGCCGGCGCCGGTGATGGCGGCTTCGCCGCCCTCGGCCGGGCCAGGGGCGTGGGGGCGGCTGCCGCACCAGGTGGGCGGGGCAGCCGCGCCGGGAGCGGCGGTCCGGGCCCGGCCCGCGCGGGCAGGCGGGCCGGGCCCGGACGGTGATCAGCGCCCCACGCCGGAGGCCAGGGCCTCGCGCAGGTTGACGCGGGCGTCGGCGGGCAGCAGGTAGCCGGCGGCGACGTTGCGCACGTCGGCCAGCGCGACCCGCGCCAGGTATCCGCCGCGGGTCGGGTACAGCCGGTCCCGGGTCGGCTCGTCGAACGGCTGGTGGGAGCCGAACAGGAAGCAGAACGACTGGCCGGAGTTGTCGCCGGTGCTGAGCGCCGTCGGCACGGTCACCTGGGAGTAGCGGATGCCGCCGAGGGCCAGGCCGAGGCCGTCGCGCGCCTTGGTGCCGTCGGCGTTGAAGGCGAGCGGCTCGGCGACCGGCGGCGGGGTGCCGGTGCGGACCCAGCGCACCAGGTGGTCGTAGGCCGCCGCGGTGGCGTGGTGCACCGGCACCCGGCTGAACGGCGGCGCGGCGCAGTCGTACACCGGGGCCGCGCCGAGGTCGCGCACCGAGATCGGGTTGCGGTACTCCTGCCCCCGCCAGCCCGAGTGCGCCCCGCCGGCGACCTCCCAGCGGCGGAACCGGTCGGTGTCGGGGGAGGGGCGCACCGGCGTGCGGACGTCGGTCTCCGACAGCACCTGGAACACCGGCTCGTCGCCGACCCGGGTCGGGGCGTTGCCGACGATGAACGCGTACCCGTCGAACACCGGCTCGACCTTCGGCAGGATGTGCTGGTAGTAGACGGTCATCCGCCCCGCCGACTGGGACGCGCCGACGGCCAGCAGCGTGCGCACGTCGAGCCGGCCCAGGGGGGAGCCGGGCCCGCCGGTGCCCACCGCCTTCGCGGCCTGGGCGAAGATGTCGTACGACAGCTCGTCGGCGAGGTGGGCGCCGCCGCCGGTCACATCCAGCGCGCCGTAGCGCGTCGGGCTCCACGAGCGCAGCTGGTCGACGCCCACGCGCTGGGCGGAGACGCCGACCCAGGCGTACCCGGCCCGCATGATCGCCTCGCCGTTCCACAGCGCGTCGAGGTCGTAGCCGGCGGTGACGTTCTGCCACTCGACGAGCGCGGTGCCGTTGAACGCGTGCCGGCTGACCGGCCGCCGGACCACGATCCGGGTCCGGTACGGCACGTCGGTGGCGACGGGCCCACCCTGGCTGTCCCAGCCGTCGGCGATGCCGGACAGGAGGAACTCCTGCTCGACGTACCCGTGGCGGGCCAGGTCGTCGGGGGTGGAGAAGAACGGGTAGGTGTCCTCGAGCACCGGGGACAGCCGGTCGCCGGGCACGGCGCCCGGCAGCGGCCCCGACACCGTCGGTGTTGATATCGGCGTACGGTCGCCGCCCGCGCTCGCGACGCCGGCCGGCACCAGGGCGGCGGCCAGGGCGAGCGCGGCGGCGGCGCCCAGCCTGCGCGGATGCTTCATCATGCGGTCATGGTGACCGCGCGGCGCGTGGCGGCGCATCGGCGATATCACCGGCCCGTGCACCCTGGGCGGTGACCGGCGTTACCGGCGGAGTGAGAGGGTTTGACGGGCGTACGAGCACGCTGGCATGGTGGTTGCTACAAGTACACATCAGACGACGGTGCGCAGGAACCCGGTGAGAATCCGGGACGGTCCCGCCACTGTGACCGGGGAGCGCCCCGCACGAGCCACGGCCGCTGCAGCGGCTGGAAGGCGCGGCAAGCGCGACGCACCACATCCACCCGGGAGTCAGGACACTGACCCGTCGTTGTCCAGTTCGGGGCGGTGAACCCCGAGAAGGAGGTTGATCATGGGTGCGTTGTCCACCCCCGCGACGTCGTCGGACCGGACGGCCGCGGTCGCGATCCGGCTGCGGGACCAGGTCGTCGCCGGCCTGCTCGTCCTGCTGGCGCTGTTCATCCTGTACGCGGTGTTCCTGGACCAGGGTGCGCTGCTGTCCCCGGTGTACGGGGAGCTCTCGCGCAGCGCCAACTACCTGCACGAGCTGTCCCACGACGGGCGGCACCTGTTCGCCGCCAACTGCCACTGAGCGGGGGCGCACGTGACCCTGCTCTCCCTGATGGGGCGGGGCGGGCTGGCCGGCGCGTGCGCCGGTGCCGCCTCCGCCCTGGTGTCCCTGCTGCTCGCCGAGCCGGTCATCGACCGGGCCATCGAGCTCGAACATGCCGCGGCCGGTGCGGGCCACGGCGCGGAGCTGTTCACCCGCGACACCCAGCACGTCGGCCTGCTGGTCTCGGTGATCCTCGCCGGGATGGCGATCGGCCTGCTGTTCGGCCTGGTCTACGCGGTGCTGCACCGGCGCGACCCCGAGGCCGATCCGTGGGGCCGGGCGCTGCGCCTGGCCGGGGCCGGGTTCCTCGGCGTGAGCCTGCTGCCGTTCCTGCGCTTCCCGACCAACCCGCCGGGGGTGGGCAGCGAGGCGACCCAGCAGGCGCGCACGGTGACCTGGCTCGCCGCGATCGTCATCGGGCTGGCCACGGTGTCCGCGATGGGCCTGGTGGCCGGGCGGCTGGCACGGCGCGGCGCGGCCCTGCCGGTGCGCCACCTCGCCCCGGTGGGCGTGGCGCTGCTCGGCCTGGCTGTGCTGTTCCTGCTGCCCTCCTCGGGCGACGAGATCGGCACACCCGCGGACCTGCTGTGGAGCTTCCGCCTGCTGTCGCTGCTCGCGTCGGTCGTGCTCTGGGCCGGGCTGGGCGTCGGCTTCGGACTGGCCGGGCTGCGCGCCGAGGCCTCGGTGGGCGCCGTCGCGGCACGGGCGGGCGCGTGACGTCCCGCGCGGCGGGCCGGGCCGCGGGTCGCGCAGACCGCGCGTCGGCGGCGGGGCCGCGTGGCGCCGGGGACCGGCCGGCGGCGCGGGTGACCGGGTGAAGGCGCGGGTGACCGTGTGCCGTGACTGCTGCTGCGGCACGGCCAAGCATCCGGACACCGATCACGACGGGCAGCTGCGGCAGCTGGAGAAGGCGGGCGTCCGGGTGCGCATCGCGCAGTGCCTGGACGTCTGCGAGCACTCCAACGTGATGGTGGTGCACCCGCGCCCGTCCGGTCGCCGGGCGGGCGGGCAGCCGGTGTGGCTGGGCGGCGTCCTCGACGAGGCCGTCGTGGAGTACGTCGCCGCCTGGGCCGCCGCGGGCGGTCCGGGCGCCGCCGAGCTTCCGGTGGCGCTGATGCCCTACGTCATCGAGGCGCCGGGCCGGTCCTGAGACCGTCCCGGGCCGTGATCGCCGCGGCGTCCGCAGCAGGGGCGCCGCGGCGGTACATCACCAGCAGGATGACGGCCAGCAGCGGCATCAGGATGTCGGACGGCAGTGCCCAGGTGTTGGCGGGCGCGGTGTTGCCGTGGAACACCCACTGGTTGAAGTGGCCCCAGGCGTCGCCCCAGAAGGAGATCGCCAGTGCGGTCACCGCCGCGGTCAGCCAGGTGCCGCGCAGCCGCCGCCAGGCGCAACCGATGGCCAGCACGGCCACGGCGATGTCACCCCAGCCCACCTCCCACTGGAACATGGACTGGGTGTAGCCGATCTGCTCGGCGGTCTGGCCGGAGGTCGGTCCGATATGGCTCAGCCCGCCGATCAGGCCCCAGATGCCCGCGCCCACGACCATGATCCACAGCAGGGCCAGCTCCACCACGCGGTGCCTGGTGCGCCGATCCGGGTGCTTGTCCACGGCGACGTGGATCAACCAGCCGACGACGACGGTGAACCAGATGGCAACGAAGAACGGCATCGCACACCTCCCGGCAATCCCGACGCTACGCCGTGATCACCGGGTCTGTCCGCCGTCTGGACGATCCCGCGGTCAGGACACCCCGTAGAAGCGCTTGGCGCCCGGATGCAGGTCCAGAGGCGACACCAGCGCGGCGATGTCCCGGCTGATGTTGTCGCCCTCGGGGTGCACCGCGGCCAGCTCCGGCTGGAAGTCGAAGATCAGCTGGGTGAGGCGGTAGGCCAGGTCGTCCGGCATGTCCTCGGCGACCACGATCAGGTTCGGCACCGCGACCACGGTCACGTCGGCGCTCAGCCCGTACATGGCCTTCGGGATCTTCCCCGGCGCGTAGACGTCGGGGTGCAGCCGGCCCATGTCCTGGAACAGCTCCTCGGTCGGCAGCAGCGTGAACACGCCCGGCGACTGCGCGAACAGCGCCTGCACGCCGACGGTGGGCAGGCCCGCGGCGTAGAACATGGCGTCCAGGTCGCCGGCCCGCATCGACATCGCCATCTGCGACAGCGACGCGGAGACCTGCGTGATGTCGCGCTTGACGTCGATCCCGGCGGCGGCCAGCAGGCGCATCGCCACCAGCTCGGAGCCGGAGTTCTGCGGGCCGGTGGCGACCCGCCTGCCCTTCAGCTGCTTGATCGACTTGATGCCGGAGTCGGCGCGTACCACGAGGTGGGTGTAGCCGTTGAAGATGCGCGCCAGCGCCTTGAACTTCACCGGCTTGCCCGCGAACAGGCCCTTGCCCGCGGCGGCGTCGGCCGCCGTGTCGGCGAACGTGAACGCGACCTGCACGTCGTCGATGGCCAGCCGCTGCAGGTTGTCGCCCGCGCCGTTGGTCGGCGGGGCGAGCGCCTCGTACCCGGCCAGGTGGCGGTTGATGATGTCGGCGTAACCGCCACCCACCTGGTTGAACACCCCGTTGGTGGGGCCGGTGCCGATGGTCAGCGTGCCGCCGTGCCAGGCCGCCGCGGTCGTGGCCGCCGGGTCGCCCGTGCACGCGGCGAGCGCGGGCGCCAGCAGCGCGCAGAGCAGCAGGGCCAGCCGGCGGCGCGTCACCACTGCTCGCCCGCCCGCGCCTCCGGCTCCAGGGCGTACGCGACCCGGTGCGCCAGCAGCGCGGTCTCGTAGCCGATCTGGCCGAGGTCGCAGCCCGGGGCGGCCACCACGGCCAGGAACGCCCGGTCGCGTACCGCCATGATCATCAGGACGCCCTCGTCCATGTCGACGACCGTCTGGCGCACCTGGCCGCTGCTCAGGCAGCGCGCCGCACCGATGGTGAGGCTGGCCAGCCCGCTCGTGATGGCCGCCAACTGGTCGGAGAGATCCTGGCGCAGCCCGTCGGAGTGCGCGATGGTCAGGCCGTCCACGGAGACGGCCAGCACGTAGGTCACGTCGGCGATGCGTTGGGCGAACGAGGTCAGCAGCCAGTCCAGGCCGCCGATCTCGTCGGCGCCGGTGACCTGCGCGGGGTTCTGAGTCATCTCGTGCTTTCCTTCGTAGCTGGCGGGGCTGAGAGGCGTTGCTCGCGGGCGAGTTCGCGGTGAGCGGCCGCGATGCCACCGGCCAGACCGGACAGCCGGACCCGGACCGCTTCGGGGTCCAGCAGCCCGGAACCGTTCGGTCCGGTCGTGCGAGCGGGCTTGTCGTCGCCGGGCGGCGTGGGTTCGCCGGGACGGCGCTGCGGGAGGCCCGAGGGCAGGATCTCGCTGGTGTCGGAGCGGGGTGGTGCTTGCCGGAGCGCAGGGATCGCCTGGGTCGGCGTGTCGTCCGCCCCCACGGGGGTGGCGGCGGCGGACGCGGTGCGGGACGGGAAGTCGGCGGAGTGGATCAGGCCGGCCGGCGGCGCCTGCACGGCCGGGGGAGCGGGGATCGGGGCCGGCGCCGGCAGGATCGCGGCCTGGCGGGCGCCGGGCCGGCGGGTGCGCAGGGTCTCCCCGTCGGGCATCGGGCCGCCCGCGAGCGCCGCGGGGAACCGCGCGGCGGCGCTGTGCGGCGGGGCGAGCAGCACGGTCGGCAGCAGCACCAGCGCCACGGTACCGCCACCGGGGCTGCTGCGCAGCTGCACCCTGATCCCGCGGCGGGCCGCGATCCGGGCGACCACCAGCAGGCCCATGGTCCGGGCCAGGTCACTGGTCAGCATGGACGGTCGGGCCAGCCGCTCGTTGATCTCGTCGAGATGGGCGGGCGGCATGCCGATGCCGGCGTCGAAGATGCTGATGGTCAGGCCCTCCACGCCGCGGCGGGTGGACACCAGCACGCGGCTCTTGGGCGGCGAGAAGTCGGTGGCGTTCTCCAGCAGCTCGGCCAGCAGGTGCACCACGTCGCCGACGGCGTGCGCGACGACGCACAGGTCGGCGATCGAGTTCGTCTCCACCCGGGCGTACTGGTCGATCTCGGCGGCGGCCGCGTGCACCACGTCGAGCAGCAGCTCGGCGTGTACGAACCGGCGGCCCGGCTCACCACCGGCCAGGACCAGCAGGTTCTCCTCGTTGCGGCGCATGCGCGCGGCGAGGTGGTCCAGCGCGAACAGCTTCGCCAGCGCCTGCGGATCGGTCTCGCTCTGCTCGAACTCGTCGATCAGGTGCAGCTGCCGCTGCACCAGCGTCTGCCCGCGCCGGGACAGGTTGACGAACATCGCCGAGATGTCGTGGCGCAGCATCGCCTGGTCGGCGGCGAGCCGCAGCGCCTGCTGGTGCAGGGTCGCCAGGGCCGCGCCGACCTCGCCGATCTCGTCCTTCGGCCCGGCGAGGGCCTTGTCGGCCTGCTCGTTGGAGGCGCGCACCAGCCGGCGCACCGTCTCGACGTTCGGCGCGTCGGAGACCCCGGCGATGGCGTCGGGCAGCTCGTTGGCCGCGATGTCCATCGCGGACCGGCTCAGCCGGCGCAGCCCGCGGCTGGTGCGTACGGCAAGCACGCCCGCGACGGCGAGCGACAGCAGGATCACGCCGGCGGTGCCGGCGCCGGTGGCCAGCGCGTCGCGCCCGGCGGCGGTCTGCTGCCGGACGGCCTCGTCCTCCAGCGAGGAGATGACCTCCAGCTCGAACAGGTAGAGCCGCCGCAGCGCGTTGGACTGGGCGATGTACCAGGAGTCGGGGTCGACGCGCAGCGCGTCCGGGGTGGTGTCGGCGGCCAGCGCGGCGGCCAGCAGTCCTTTCGCGCGGTCGACGTCGGCGCCGCGCACCACCTCGCCGTAGCGGGCACGCGTCTGCGCGCCGGCCACCCGCTCGAACTGCAGTAGCCGCTCCTGCTCGGCGCCGTGCCGCTCGGCCAGCTCGGCCAGCTCACCGGGCTCGAAGCGGCCCCGGCTGAACACTGCGCGCAGCAGGCCGCGCTGCTTGGAGGCGTGGTGCTCGACGGCGTTGAGCGCCGCGACCGCCTCGGCGTACGCGCTCAGCGTGTCCTCGTGCGGCGTCTCGCCCAGCGACTCGGCGACCAGGAACATGGTGTGGGTGAGGTCGTCGTAGACGGCCTCCGGCGACGTCGTGGCGGTCTTCGCGCCGACCAGCGGGAACTGCGACCGGTCGCGCAGGTGCGGCAGCTCGACCAGGGCGAACTCGGCCTCGTTCAGGATCGGCCGCACCTCGGGCGCGGACTCGGCCGCCGCCAGCGCCGCGGCCCGGAAGCGGGCCACCGCTTCGTCGGTCCGCCGCCGCTGCGCGACGAGCAGCGCCTCACCGGCCTTGCCGCCGCGCAGGCGCAACGCCACGGTCTCGGCGATCTCCTGCTCAAGCTGGTGGTTGAGCTTCACCGTGGCGGTCAGCGTGGTGGCGATCGAGCCCGAGGTGCGGGCCTGCTCCGCCTTCTCCATCGCGACCGAGGTCTGCACGCCGCCCAGCCCGGCCAGCCCGAGCGTCGCCACGCCGATCGGCAGCAGCAGCCGGTATCCGATGGAACGGCGGACACCGCGCCGAGCCGGGGACACCGGGACGTCGGTGTCCCGGACATACCCTGCTGACCACGGCGGTGCGCCGCCGCCGGTGACTGCCATGCGTCGTGCCTCCGACTGTCGGTTGGACTCCCATGAGCGTTATGGGCAACAACCTTCACCGCAACCCCCAAAAGTCCACCGGATGGACACATCGGTGTCATAGGACGACACGTTCAGCCCTTCCGACCGCGGTCGCATGTGTCGCGGTTGTTTCCACCGCCCGCCTCGCGACATGGATCCATGCTCACGGACGGATGTCTCTGTGGCGCGCTTCACCTGCGAACTCTCCGGATGAAACTACGCTCTGTGCAATATGTCGGATTTGCCTACGGGGTGCACCATGCTCGTCCGCCGCATCGCCTCCATCGCCGCCGCGCTCGCCGTCGCGGGCACCGCGGCCTGCGCTGACAACACCACGCCGCCCGCCGGGAGCCAGGCGTCGGCGCCCGCCGCGACGGTCGCGGCCTCACCCGCCCCACGGACCGCGGTGAAGGTCGGCAACGTCGGCGGCCGCCGCGTCCTGGTCGATCACGAGGGCCGCACGCTGTACATGTCCACCGCCGACACCAAGGGCAAGAGCAGCTGCCTGGGCCAGTGCGCGACGACCTGGCCGCCGCTGACCGGCGACGCGGTCAACGGCGAGGGCGTCGACGGCTTCCTGCTCGCCACCTACTCCCGGCCCGACGGCCGGCTGCAGACCACGTACGTGAACCAGCCGCTCTACCGGTTTCACGGTGACAAGGTCGGCGACGCCAACGGCCAGGGCATGAACGGCACCTGGTTCATGCTGGACGCGGACGGTGAGCCGCTGCGCTGGTGGTGAGCCCGAGCGGGCTCCGCGTGGCGCGGTGAGTTCTCCGGCAACCGGGCGTGGCCGGGCGTGTAACTGCGCCCGGATCGCCGCGATGCCGGTAGTCTTGCCCGAATTCGCCGGGATGTCTGCGATGTAGGGATGAGATGAAGAACAGAGGTTTCGTCATCGCGGCCGTCGCCACGGCGCTCGTGCTGGGCGGCGTCGGCTACGCGTCCTTCCGCCAGGCGTACGGCGACGGGGCGAGCGCCTGGCCGCCCGCCAAGCCGGTACGCACCCTCGGCGCGCCGCTGCCCGGCGCGCCGGTGGTCACCGAGCCGCGCGCCGACGGGCACCTGGTCAGCGGCGCCGACGTGCACATGGAGAGCGCCGCGCTGGCGCTGTCCAGGAAGAACGGCAAGAAGGCCGCGCACGTCTGCACCGAGTGGGAGATCTGGTCCGTCACGCCCGCCGAGCGGGTCTGGCACACCGAGTGCCTCGACGGCCCGCAGCTCGTCCACGCGCACCTCGGCGACGGCACGTTCGAGAACTCCTTCACCGGCCGCCGCGACCTGGTCGCCGACACCGAGTACGACCTGCGGGTCCGCTACCGCGACGAGGACAAGGCCGAGGCCGACCGCTGGACGCCGTGGGGGATGCGCGCGTTCCGCACCCGCCCGCAGCGTGCCCCGCTCGCCAACGCCGGCACCTGGCACGTCCGCCAGGACGGCTTCCGGGTGGAGGAGGTGGCCGGCGGCTTCCAGCTGCCCGTGCACCTGGCGATGGTGCCGGGCCACACCGGCGACCCGGACCGGCCGATGTTCTACGTCACCGAGCTCTACGGGCAGATCAAGGTGGTCAAGGGCGACCTGTCCGTCGGCACGTACGCGAAGGACCTGCTGAACTTCGACCCGCGCGGCACCTTCCCGGGCACCGGGGAGAAGGGCGTCACCGGGATCGTGGTCGAGCCGAAGTCCGGCGACGTCATCGCGTCGATCCTGTACGACAAGGGCGGTGTGCACTACCCGAAGGTGGTGCGCTTCTCCAGCCGCGACGGCGGCCTGACCGCGGCCAAGCAGACGACCGTGCTGGACATGCCGGACGAGCCGCAGTCGGCCGCGCACCAGATCTCCCAGCTCACCATCGGCCCGGACGGCAAGCTCTACGTGCACATGGGCGACGGGATGGTCGTCACCACGGCCAAGGACCTGGACAGCTTCCGCGGCAAGATCCTGCGGGTGAACCTGGACGGCACCGCGCCGGACGACAACCCGTTCCACGACGCCGCCGACGGCATCACCGCCAAGGACTACGTGTACGCCTCCGGGTTCCGCAACCCGTTCGGCGGTGCCTGGCGCGCCGACGGCAGCTACTACCAGGTCGAGAACGGCACCGCGATCGACCGGCTGTCCCGGGTGGACAAGGGCGTCGACTACGGCTGGGACGGCACCCGCGACAGCATGCTCAAGCCGAAGCTCTACATCTGGGAGCCGTCGACCGCGCCGACCTCGATCGCGTTCATCGACCCGGACGTGCACCACGGCTCCGGGTTCCCCAAGAGCAAGCACGGGCACATGTTCGTCGCGGAGAGCGGCCCGACGTTCGCCACCGGGCCGCAGGACAACGGCAAGCGGATCGTCGAGTTCACCTTCGACGGCGGCAAGGTCGGCAAGCCGAGGAAGCTGCTGGAGTACAACGGCACCGGCAAGGCCAGCGTGGTCGGCCTCGCGGCGGGCCCCGACGGCCTCTACTTCACCGCCCTCTACCCCGACGCCGACACCACCGCCCCCGACGCCCCCGGCGCCAAGATCTACCGGGTCCGCTACACCGGCGACTCCTGACCAGTAGCAAGGAAGGGCACCTTCTTAACGGAATCCGTTGTAGAAGGTGCCCTTCCTAACTATCTATCGGTCACTGCGCGACGATGAACTCCACCCGGCGGTTGACCGCCCGGTTCGCCTCGGACGTGTTCGGCACCGCGGGGCGGGTCTCGCCGAAGCCCGCGGCCGTCAGCCGGTCGGCGGCGATGCCCTGCGACACCAGGAAGTCCACCACGGCCTTGGCCCGCGCCCGGCTCAGCGCCAGGTTGGACGCGGCCGTGCCCTTGTCGTCGGTGTGCCCCTCGACGCGCACCTTGACCGCCGGCGCGGCGGCCAGCACCTGCGCCGCCCGGGTCAGCGCCGCGCGCCCGGCCGGGGTCAGGCTGGTCTTGTCGTTGACGAAGGTCACCGCCTTCAGGTCGCCCAGGGCCTGCTCCACCTCGGTCACCTTCACGCTGATCGCCACGTCGGTGACGCCCATCGCCTTGGCGGCCGCGTCGGCCTCCTGCGCGGTCGCCGCGGTGTCCACGGTGCCGGTGACCTCCACCTTGTCGCCGCGCAGCTGCACGGTCAGGTCGGTGGAGTGCTTGGCGACCGCGGTCAGCAGCAGGCCGAGACCGTCCAGGCCCTTGTCGGTGACAGCCGGGTCGACGGTGAGCCGGTCGTCGACCATGCCCGCCCCGGCGGCGTCGGTCGCGGCCTTGACCAGCCTGGCCTTGGCCGTCTCGTCGGGCACCCGGCCGCTGAGCGTGATCCGCCCGCCGCCGGCCAGGGTCGCGGTGACCTCGGGCGGGGACGTCGGCGCGGTGGCCGACGGCGACGCCGCGGCGGTCGGTGCGGGCTCCGCGACGGTGGGGACCTCAGCCTCGGCGACGCGTACGCCCTCCAGCGCGCGCACGATCGCCAGCGCCTTGTCGGCGTCCGCCGCCGAGGTGACCCGGAGGGTGCCGTCGCGCCCGACGAAGCTGACCCGCACCGAGGACAGCCCGGCGGCCTGCAGGGCCTGCTCGGAGCGCCGGGTGAGGTCGTCCTGCACGCGCTCGCGCACGGGCAGGTGCTGGGCGGTGATGATCCCGGCCAGGCCGAGCGCCGCGACGGCCAGCCCGACCAGCGGGCTGAACCTGCGATCGTTGTTCGCCATGCTCATTCCCGTCCCGTGTCGCGCCCGGCCACCAGGCGGCGCTGCAGGTCGGCCAGACCCTCCTCGTCACCCTCGGCGAGCAGCTTCGCCTGGCGTGCCCAGGTGAGCAGCGCGGGTGCGAAGCTGAGGCCCTGGGCTTCGATGGCCCGGCGCAGCCGGTCGTTGTCGGCCTCGGCGAGCGCGGCGTACGTGCCGAGCCCCGCCGCGGTCAGCGCCGCCTCCATACGCGGGCCGATGCCCTCGATGCGCTGCAGGTTGTCACCCGCGGCGACCAGCACGACCTCCTCGGGCGTCAGCCCGTCCTTCTCGGCCGCGAACCCGGCCGACTGGGCCGCCTCGGCGGCCTCCACGATGGCCTCCATGCTGTCGTCCGGCTCGGCCGCGGCGGCGACCGGCTCGGCCGCGACCGGCTCGGCGACGACCGGCTCGGCCGCGACCGGCTCGGCGACGACCGGCTCGGCGACGACCGGCTCCGGCTCGGGGGACGCCTGCTCGACCGGCTTGGCGATCGGCGCGACCAGCGACACGGGGTGCTGCTGCACCTCGATCTGGTCGTCGGCGGGCGCCGCCTCGGCCTTCTTGGCGGCCTTGCGCGCCGGCTTGGCCTTGGGCGCGGTCTCGGCGGGCGCCACCGGCTCGGCCACGGCCGCGGTCTCGGCCGGCGCCGGGACGGTGGTGGGCTGCTCGGCGGCAGCGGGAGTGTCGGTGGTGGACTTGCCGCGCCTGCTCCAGATCAGCCAGCCCACCAGCAGGCCGAGCAGGAACGAGATCAAGATCATGAGGAGCGACTGGCCGATGAACCAGGCCACGAAGACCTCCAAAGAGAACGCGCGGGGGACGCGCTGTCGGAAAACTCGAGGCAGCTTCGCACACGCCCGCGGCGACCGGCTCAGCGCATCGGCCGGAAGTGCCACCGCTCCGGGTCACAAATACACCGTGTCCGCATAGGATGCCGCTGTGCCGACGACCGTGACACACGTACGCGACCTCGCCGACGCGGTGGGCAGCTTCCTGGGACACAGCGAGTGGCACGAGATCACCCAGCGCCAGGTCGACCTGTTCGCCGAGGCCACCTGGGACGACCAGTGGATCCACACCGACCCGGAGCGCGCCGCGGCGGGGCCCTACGGCGGCACCATCGCGCACGGCTTCCTGACCATGTCGCTGACGCCGACCCTGCTGGCCGAGATCTGGCGCGTCGAGGGCATCGACATGACGGTGAACCAGGGGCTGGACAACCTGCGGCTGCGGGCGCCGGTGCCGGTGGGCGCGCTGGTGCGGATGGGCGCCGAGCTGCTGTCGACCCGGCCCCGGCCGAAGGGCTTCGCCGAGGTGGTGGTGAAGCTGGTCTTCGAGCTGGAGCACGCCGGCCGGCGGCAGCGCGCGGCCACCGCCGACCTGACGATCCTGCTGCGGGAGGCGGCGGCCGTCCCGCGAGTGACCGGCGGCTAGGACGGGTCCCCGCTCCAGCGGGCGTCCTCGTCCTCCCACTGCTCGTTGCGCTCCTTCACCCGGGCCAGTGCCTGCTCGGCGTCGGCGGGGGAGGGGTACGGGCCGAGGAGGAACTTCGCCGGGCACCGGTCGTCGCCGTGCTCGACCCGGTTGTGCTTGATGCACCAGAAGTACTGCGGCGGATCTCCGACGTTCGTCATGCCATCACTGTGCCCGTCCGCGTGCCCGCCATGCCACCGATTCCGGGCGCAAACGCGGCGCGGGGCACCTGCGGCCGCAGGCGCCCCGCGGTGTCGCGGATGCTCAGAGGATCGACACGTGTACGTGGTTGGTATGGTCGCCGGCCGGGCTGTCGCCGCAGCTGGAGCCGGTCGAGCCGTACCGTTTCCAGGCGCCGTTGACCCAGATCTGGCAGAACCAGATCACGTACATGATGCCCAGGCGGCTGGCGTTCTTGACGTAGAACGCGGCCAGGTTGTTGCCGTAGGTGCGGTCGCCGCCGGTGGCCGACGAGTTCTTGAACCCGTCCGTCGCCGAGGCGTGGTCGCAGGCGCGGCCCTTGGGATGCTCCCCGTCGCCGCCGGAGCGGTGGCAGGACACGTAGCGCTTGAAGCCGTTGGCCTTGGCCTGGTTCATCGCGTGCAGCGTGCGCGGGGTGATGCAGCCGCTGGTGGTCGGGTCGTTGACCGAGCAGGTCTCCTTCGGCCAGGAGCCGTCGGAGTTGCGCGGCGCGGGCTTGGCCAGCGGCGAGTTCGGGTTGATGTAGCCGCTGGAGTCGCGGCCGTCCGCGACGGCCAGCGCCTTCGAGGCGGCCTTCTTGCGCTTGTCGATCTCCTTGAGCGCGTCCTGCTGCAGCTTGACCTGCACGCCGATGGCCGCCTTCTTGGCGGTGACCTCCTGCTTGCGGGTGCGGTAGTCGCGCAGCTTGCTCTGGTCGCGCTGGGTCATCCGGTCCATGGCGCTGGCCTTGCTCAGCAGCGAGCCCGGCTTGGTGCCGTCGATCATCAGCCCGATCATGCCCAGCTTGCCGGTCTTGTACGCCTCGGCCGCGTACGCGGCGACGTTCCCGCGCAGCTCGCCGAGCTCCGCCTCGGCCGTGGCCAGCTCGGCGGCCAGCGCCTTCTGGTTGAGCTCGGACGCCTCCAGGGCGGCCTGGGCCTCCAGGTAGCCCTTGGCGGCGGCGTCCAGGTTCTCGCGCAGCTGCTTGAGCGTCTTCGAACTGCCCTCGTTCGGCTCGGCCAGGGCGGGCGTGGCGGGGGCCAGGCCGGTCAGGGCCAGCAGTGCCGCGGCCAGCACGATCGCCAGCCGGGCCGCGTGCCTTCGTCGGGGCCGGGTGGGGGTCACGGAGGTGCTTCCTTCCGTCGTTCGCCGCGCGGACGGGCCTGCGCCGTCGGTGCTGCGGGGGATGCAGCGGGTCCGGCGGCCGGTCCGTCGTCGGGGATTGCGCGACGGTGGCTCGGCAGATCTTTATGTGAGACAGCCTCGGTGCCATGGGGCAGGCGGACAGACTACCCGGTCCCGCAAGCGGCCCTCAAAACGATCGACGATCGTGCGCCGCTTTGCCCGAAACGTTGGTTTTCGCGTTGCCACGTCAGGGAACCGGCGCCGTAATAGTGTTATCCGGAGGGGATTGTGTCGTCTCGCGCCGTTTCAGTGCTCTTCACGGCCTGGATGGTGCTGCTTGGCGTGCTTTTCTACGCCATCAGGCCGTGGCAGGTGGCGACCTGGACCGTGCTCGGGCTCAGCGGCGCCGCCGCCATCGTGTACGGCGTACACCGCAACCGGCCGCGCGAGCGGCTGCCCTGGCTGCTGATGTCCGGTGCGCTGGTGCTGTTCGTGATCGGCGACCTCTTCTCGGCGCTGCTGAACAGCGACTACCTGGCCCCGTACGAGGTGCCCCTGGTCGTCGACCTGTGCTACCTCGCCATGTTCGCGCTGATGAGCGCCGGCTTGCTGGGCCTGGCCCGCTCCGGGTCGGCGGTGCGGGACCGGGCCGGGGTGCTGGACGCGATCACCCTGCTGCTGGCGCTCGGCCTGCTGGCGTGGATGTTCCTCATCGAGCCGCGCTTCCGCACGCCCGGGCTGTCGCCGCTGGAGCAGGTCGCCGCGGTCGCGTACCCGCTGGCTGATCTGCTGCTGCTGGCGATGGTGGTGCGGATCGTGATCGTGGCGCGGTGGAGCGCGCCGGTGGCGCTGCTGGCGGTGGGCAGCGCCGGCATGTTCACCAGCGACAACCTGCACCTGTTCGCCCGGCTCGACGGGTTCTGGCACATCGGTGGCCCGCTCGACGCGGGCTGGATGCTGCTCTACTGGGGCTGGGGCCTGGCGGCGCTGCTGCCGTCGATGGTCTGGCTCACCGAGCCCCGCCCCGGGCCGGGGATGGAGCTGAGCGGCCGCCGGGTCGTGGTGCTGGGCCTGTCCTCGTTCATCCCCCCGCTCGTCCTGCTCTTCCAGGCGCTGCGCGGGCCGGTGCGCAGCCCCGAGGGCATCGCGCTGCTCTGCCTGGCCATGTTCGTGCTGGTCCTGGTCCGGCTCATCGACGCCATGCGGGTGCACCGGCAGGCGCTCACGCGCGAGCGGATGCTGCGCGAGGCGGGGGTGGACCTGGTCGCCGCGACCGGCGTGGAGCAGGTGACCGAGGTGGTGCGGCAGACCGCCACCGGCCTGATGCCGCCGCACTGCGCGCACCGGGTGATCCTCAGCCTCGACGAGGGCGCGGGCGAGGCGCCCCCGCCCGCCGAGACCATGGCGACCCGCCCCCGGGCCGCCGTGCTGTGCCACACCGGCGACCTGCCCGCCGAGCACTCCGGCGCGCTCGCGGGCTTCGACGTGGCGCTGAGCTGCCCGCTCGCGCCGGCCAACGGGACCTCCGGCGGGCACAGCATCGGCACGCTGGTGGTCGCCGCGCAGGAGAACGTGCTGCGTACGCTGCAGGGCGCGATGGAGGTGCTGGCGCTGCAGGCCGCGCTGGCGCTGTCGCGGATCATGCTCAACGACGAGGTCAACCGGCGCGACAGCGAGGCGTACTTCCGGGCGCTGGTGCACAACACCGCCGACGTGATCATGATCATCGGGAACGGCGACGAGATCCGCTACTGCAGCCCGTCGGCCGCGGCGATGTTCGGCCGGGAGCGCCTGGAGGGCAACCACCTGCTCGACCTGGTCGTGCCCGAGGAGCGCGAGCGCAGCGCCGGCTACCTGCTGCGGGCGCGCCAGGAGCGGCGCGGCGAGACCACCGACTGGACCGTCTGGGGCTTCGGCGACCGCCGGCTGCAGGTCGAGGTCTCCAGCCGCGACCTGCGCGAGGACCCGACCGTCGGCGGCCTGGTGATCACCCTGCGCGACGTCACCCAGCGCCGCCGGCTGGAGCGGGAGCTGACCCACCGGGCGTTCCACGACTCGCTCACCGGGCTGGCCAACCGCGCCCTGTTCATCGACCGGGTCACCCTCGCCGTGGACCGGGCCCGGCGCAACGGCTCCATCACCGGCGTGCTCTTCATCGACCTCGACGACTTCAAGGACGTCAACGACACGCTGGGCCACCCGGTCGGGGACGAGCTGCTCACCGCCGTCGCGGAGCGGCTCAAGGGGGTGCTGCGGCCGCACGACACCGCCGCCCGCCTGGGCGGTGACGAGTTCGCGGCGCTGATCGAGGACGCCGCGGGCACCGGGGCCATCGAGCAGGTGGCGGAGCGGGTGGTGCGGGCGCTGTCGGCGCCCGTACCCGTGGGTGAGCAGGTCGTGCCCGCCGGCGCGAGCGTCGGGGTGGCCACCACCCGGCACGCCGGTGACGGCGACGAGCTGCTGCGCCACGCCGACCTCGCGCTCTACTCGGCCAAGGGCGAGGGCAAGGGGCAGTGGCGGCGCTACCAGCCGGCGCTGCACGAGGCCCTGGTCGAGCGGCTGCAGCTGAAGGCCGACCTGGACCGGGCCATCGCCGAGCAGGAGTTCAGCCTGCGCTACCAGCCGGTGGTCGGGCTGACCGGCCGCCGCACGGTCGGCCTGGAGGCCCTGGTGCGCTGGGAGCACCCGCACCGGGGCACCCTCGGGCCGGGCGAGTTCATCGGGCTGGCCGAGGAGTCGGGGCTCATCGTGCCGATCGGCACGCAGGTGGTGCGCCAGGCGCTGGCGATGGCAGCGCGCTGGCCCACCCACGCCGGGCTCGGGCCGTACGTCAGCATCAACATCTCGGCCCGGCAGTTCCGCACGCCCGGCGTGGTGGCCGACCTGCTGCGCGAGCTCGACGAGGCAGGGCTGCCCGCCAACCGGCTGATGCTGGAGATCGTCGAGTCGCTGCTGCTGCACGAGGAGGAGGACGTCTGGGCAGACCTCGCCCAGCTGCGCGAGGCCGGCGTACGCGTCGCGATCGACGACTTCGGCACCGGCTACTCGTCGCTGAGCTACCTGCGCCAGATGGCGCTGGACGTGGTGAAGCTCGACAAGTCCTTCGTCGGCGAGATCGCGGTCTCGGAGCAGCAGCGGGCACTCGTCGAGGGCATCGTCCGGCTGGCGAACACCCTCGGGCTGGAGGTCATCGCCGAGGGCATCGAGACGCAGGAGCAGCGCGAGATCCTCGCCGAGATCGGCTGCCCGTACGGGCAGGGCTACCTGTTCAGCAAGCCGCTGCCACCCATGGAGGCACTGCGCTGGCTGGTCGACGACCTCGACGACCCCGGCGCGCACTAGCCTCGGCGTATGCGGGTCGTGTCGCTGGTGCCGTCGCTGACCGAGGCCGTCGCGGCCACCGTGCCGGAGGTGCTGGTCGGCGCGACCGACTGGTGCACCCACCCGGCGGACCTCGCGGTAGCCCGGGTGGGCGGCAGCAAGTACCCCGACCTTGACGCCGTGCTGGCGCTGCGCCCCGACCTGGTGCTGGTCAACGTCGAGGAGAACCGCGAGTCCGACGCCGCGGCGCTGCGGGCCGCGGGCGTCGCGCTCCATGTGACCTACCCGCGCACCGTCGACGAGGCCCTCGACGAGCTGGGCCGCCTGCTGGCCGCGCTCGGCGCGCCCGGCGAGCCCGAGTGGCTCACCCAGGCCCGTGCCGCGTGGTCGGCGCTGCCCGCCGTGGCGCCCCGGCGGGCGGTGATCCCGGTCTGGCGGCGGCCCTGGGTCGTGCTCGGCGGGGACACCTTCGCCGGTGACGTGCTGCGCCGGCTCGGCATCGGCAACGCCTACGCGGCCGCGGCGGAGCGCTATCCCCGCCCGGCGCTGGACGAGATCCTGGGCCAGGGCGCCGAGCTGATCGTGCTGCCGGACGAGCCCTATGCCTTCACCGGCGACGACGGGCCCGAGGCGTTCGGCGGCACCCCGTGCGCGCTGGTCTCCGGCCGCCACCTCACCTGGTACGGCCCCTCCCTGGCCGAGGCCCCGGCGCTGCTGTCCGCCCAGCTCGCCCAGCCCCACTGACCCGCCCGCCCGCGCGGGGCGGGATCTTGTCGGCAAGATCGCTGTTCCGTGCCAAGAGCTGCGGTTCCACGTCACGTTTCGACACCGAACAGCGATCTTGCCACCGCCGTCAGGACCAGGCGGTCAGCTCGGCGTCGTTGGGGGCGTGGACCAGGCGGGAGTCGGGGGCGTCGAAGCGCATGACCGGGCGGGTGCCGTCCCAGCGGGGCCAGCCGGGGTCGCCGGTGGTGGCGAAGTCGACCCAGGCCCGGTGCATCGTGTCCGCCAGCTCCTGCGGCGGGTTCGGCCCGGCCAGCGGCAGCCCTTCCGGCGAGGACAGGTTGTCGAACACGAAGCCGATCTCCAGCGCGTGGCAGGCGCCGAGCCGCTCCACGGGCGACGGCCAGGCGAACTCGTACAGCCAGGTCGCGCCGGGCAGGCGGAAGTCGGCCAGCCGGTTGAGCGGCAGCCGCAGCAGGCGGTCGGTCGCGATGATGCCGAGCAGCTCGCCCGGCGTGGCCTCGGGCCGGGCGGCCCGGTAGGTCCGCGCGGTGCGCGCCTTGACCCGGAACTTGGCCAGGGCGAGCCGCAGCGTGAGCCGGTTGATCCGGTCGACGATGCCGCTCGGCACGAACCACAGCCGGTACTCCTCGGCGTTGTAGCCCAGGATCAGCTCGACGTGGGAGCCCGCGCCCTCGCACAGCGCGACCATCGGGTCGCGGGGCAGCACGTCGCCGTCGACGGCCAGGGTGAACCCGGTCCCGTTGCCGATCGGCGCCCCGCCCCGGGTGATCGCCACCTGCGCGGCCAGCAGCCGATCCGGCGGGACCGCGGCGAAGGCCGCCGCCGTCGCCGGGACCTTCAGCCGCTTGGCGATCATCCGGGTCGACCGGCCCGCGGCCTCGGGCTGCTGCGCGGTCGGCGCACCGCTCTGCAGCACCGCCCGCCGGCACAGGCCCTGCGCGTACGGGCTGGTCAGCAGCGCGCCGATGGAGATGGACCCGGCCGACTCGCCGAACAGCGTGACGTTGCCCGGGTCACCGCCGAACGCGGCGATGTTGTCGCGCACCCAGCCCAGCGCCGCGATCTGGTCGCGCAGGCCCAGGTTGCCCGGGGCGTCGGGGAACACGCCGAAGCCCTCGATGCCGAGCCGGTAGTTGATCGACACCAGCACCACGCCGTCCCGGGCGAAGTTGCGCCCGTCGTACGCGGGCAGGCAGTTCGAGCCGTTGCGCAGCGAGCCGCCGTGGATCCACACCAGCACCGGCCGGCCCGTCGCACCCGCGGGCGCCCACACGTTCAGGTTCAGGCACTCCTCGCCCGGGATGGACGGGTCGCTGAGCAACCGGTCCAGCGGCGGCGGGAACGGCGCCTTCGGCGCGGTCGGCCCGTACGCCAGCGCGTCGCGCACCCCCCGCCACGGTGTGACCGGCGCGGGCGCCCGGAACCGGTGCTCGCCGAACGGCGCCGCCGCGTACGGGATGCCCAGGAACACCGCGACACCGTCGTCGACCCGCCCGCGCACCCGCCCGTCCCGGGTCGCGACCACCACCTCGACAGCAGTCTCCGTCATGCCTGGATTCTCCCGCCCGAAACGAAAGGAAGGGCACCTTCTTAACGCTTTGCGTATAAGAAGGTGCCCTTCCCCACCCGGGGTCGGGTGCGGTCAGAGCGCCGCGGCGGCGGCGCGGCCGGCCTGGCGGCCGGAGAAGATGCAGCCGCCCAGGAAGGTGCCCTCCAGCGAGCGGTAGCCGTGCACGCCGCCGCCGCCGAAGCCGGACACCTCGCCCGCCGCGTACAGGCCGGCCAGCGGGCTGCCGTCGGCGCGCAGCACCCGCCCGGCCAGGTCCGTCTCCAGCCCGCCCAGTGTCTTGCGGGTGAGGATGTTGAGCCGGACCGCGATCAGTGGCCCCGCCTTCGGGTCGAGCAGCCGGTGCGGCGGCGCGACGCGCACGAGCCTGTCCCCGCGGTAGTTGCGCGCCCCGCGGATCGCGGTGATCTGCAGGTCCTTGGTGAACGGGTGGTCGATCTCGCGGTCGCGGGCCTCGACCTGCCGCCGCACGTCGGCGAGGTCGAGCAGGCCCTCGCCGGTCAGCTTGTTCATGCCCGCGACCAGCTCGTCGAGGGTGTCGGCGACGACGAAGTCCTCGCCGTGCCGCTTGAACGCCTCGACCGGGCCGGGCGCGCCGGGCAGCGCCCGCTTGAGCACCTGGCGCACGGACTTGCCGGTCAGGTCGGGGTTCTGCTCGGAGCCCGACAGCGCGAACTCCTTCTCGATGATCTTCTGGGTGAGCACGAACCACGTGTACTCGTGCCCGGTGCGCATGATGTGTTCGAGCGTGCCCAGGGTGTCGAAGCCGGGGAACAGCGGCACCGGCAGCCGCTTGCCGGTCGCGTCCAGCCACAGCGACGACGGTCCGGGCAGGATCCGGATGCCGTGCTCGGCCCAGATCGGGTCCCAGTTGGCGATGCCCTCGGTGTAGTGCCACATCCGGTCGCGGTTGATCAGGTTGCCGCCCGCGGCCTCGGTGATGCCGATCATGCGGCCGTCGACGTGCGCGGGCACGCCGGACAGCAGCCGCTGCGGCGCGCTGCCCAGCCGCTCCGGCCAGTTCTGCCGGACCAGGTCGTGGTTGCCGCCGATGCCGCCCGAGGTCACGATCACCGCCTGCGCGCGCAGCGCGAACTCGCCGACCTCGGTGCGCGAGCTCGCCTCGCCGCGCGCGGCGGTGCTCGGCTCCAGCACCGCGCCGCGTACCCCGTCGATGGCGCCGGCGGTCTGGGTCAGCTCATCCACGCGGTGCCGGAAGGCCAGCGTGACCAGGCCCTTGGCCTGCGCGGCGCGGACCCGGCGGACGAACGGAGCGAGCACGCCCGGTCCGGTGCCCCAGGTGATGTGGAAGCGCGGCACCGAGTTGCCGTGCCCGTCGGCGAGGTAGCCGCCGCGCTCGGCCCAGCCCACCACCGGGAAGAAGCGCACGCCCTGCGCGTGCAGCCAGGACCGCTTCTCACCGGCGGCGAAGTCCACGTAGGCCTCGGCCCAGCGCCGGGGCCAGGCGTCGCACTCGCGGTCGAACCCGGCGCTGCCCAGCCAGTCCTGCATCGCCAGCTCGCGGGAGTCCCGGATGCCCATCCGGCGCTGCTCGGGGGAGTCGACCAGGAACAGGCCGCCGAACGACCAGAACGCCTGCCCGCCGAGCGAGGCCTCCGGCTCCTGGTCCATCAGGATCACGCGCTTGCCGGCGTCGGCCAGCTCCGCGGTGGCCACCAGCCCCGCCAGCCCTGCTCCGACCACGATGACGTCTGCGTCCACGCTGCCCTCTCCAACGCCGGGGATGTGACCGGCAGCATATCCAATGCGAAACTTCTTCAGTTAGTGGTCGCCACCCGTACCGCATGATGACCTCCAACCCCGCGACGTCCCGCTGCGTGTGGGTGGCGGAGGTAGGACATGAACAAGTTCGACGGGTTCCACGAGTTCGTCGTGGCCCGCGGGGGAGCCCTGTCGCGCACGGCTTACCTGCTCACCGGCGAGCACCACGCCGCCGAGGATCTGGTGCAGTCGGCCCTGGCCAAGGCCGCGGTCCGCTGGCGGCAGATCGTCGCCAACGGGCATCCGGAGGCGTACATCAAGCGCACGATGATCAACGAGCACATCTCGTGGTGGCGGCGCCGCCCGGCGCGTCCCATGGCCGAGCTGCCCGAGCTGCCCGGCCCGGACGAGCCGCGCCAGGTCGTGGACCGGGTCGTGTTGGGCCGGGCCCTGGACACGCTCACCGCGAAGCAGCGCGCCGTGGTGGTGCTGCGCTACTACGAGGACCTGTCCGAGGCGGACACCGCCGCCGCGATGGGCTGCTCGGTCGGCACGGTCAAGAGCCAGACCCACCTCGCCCTCGGCAAGCTGCGGTCCGCGCTGCCCATGTTCGCCGAGCAGGCCGGGGTGTACGCCGACGCGGAAGCCGCCCTGACCCGCGCGCGCACGTCGCGGTCGCGCCGGATCGCGGTCGGCGCCGCGGTGCTGGTGCTGCCGGTGGTGCTGGTCGCGGCCCTGTTCGCGGTGCGCGGCGGTGACGCGGTCCCGCCGCCGCTGACCGGCACGCCCTCGCCCAGCCCGTCGGCGTCGGTGCCGTACCCGCCGGTGCCCACGCAGGTGCCCGGCTCCGCCGCCGTCGCCGAGCTGCCCGCCGACCGCGGCGTCGGCCGGGCCTCCCTACTGCGCCACGACAACACCACCGAACCCGGCAAGGCCCGGCTCGACGTGCTCGTCGACGGCTCGTGGTACCGCCTG
The DNA here is from genome assembly GCF_040675365.1 of Catellatospora sp. NPDC049609. Lineage (NCBI taxonomy): Bacteria > Bacillati > Actinomycetota > Actinomycetes > Micromonosporales > Micromonosporaceae > Catellatospora > Catellatospora sp. NPDC049609. The sequence continues at coordinate 54,052 of NZ_JBFAOU010000016.1, forward strand.
ACCGTGCCCGACGCCTGGATCTTCCCACCCGGCAGCCACGCCTCCGCGGCGGTGCGGGCGGCGTACCCCGCCGCGCTCTCACCGAACGGCCGCTGGCTGACGTGGATCGGACCGGGCGACGACGGTCGGATCACCGCCTTCGCCCGCGACCTGACCGGCACCACCACGTGGACCATGCCCGGAGCGCAGGTCGTGCGCTGGTCGCCCGCAGGCGAGTGGCTGATCGGGTACGACACCTGGAACAGCCGCCACCTGCGGATGTCGGTCGTGGACGGCACGCTCGTCGCGGTGATGCGGCGGGACAAGAAGACAGCCGTCGCGGGGGTGCTCGACTCGGGCGAGCTGCTGCGCGTCCGGACCGGCGGCGGAGACGACGCGGTCCTGCTGGAGGTGGTCGAACCGCGCACGGACGCCGTCCGGCCGCTCACCGTCGACCTCGCCGGGTGGCGCCGGGCCGGGGAGCAGGCGGAGAAGAGCCTCCTGGCCTACTCGTTCATCCATCCTGGCGCCGACGGCGTCGCGGCGATCGAGCTGCGGGACGAGACCGGCCAGCACACCCGGGCGTACCTTGAGTTCTCGCTCGCCGACGGGCGCGTGCTGCGCCGCCACGACCTGCCCGCGTCCGCCGCGCCGATCGGCTCGACCTTCGTGCTCTGCCTGCGCGGCCCGCAGCTGGTCTGGCGGGGCGCCGACGCGTTCCACGTGCGGCAGGAGCCGGGCGGGGCCGACACGGCCGTCGCCCTCCCGCCGGGCCGGTACCGCCTGCCCGGCTGCGGGACCCTCCTCTGAGCGCCGCTGCTCCGGCCCGGCAGGTGCGGGCCGGAGCAGCGCACGAGCGCGTACCGGAAGATGACTGCCAACCCTTCGGCGTCCCGCTGCGTAGTGGGGTGCGGAGGTAGGACATGAACAAGTTCGACGGGTTCCACGAGTTCGTCGTGGCCCGCGGGGGAGCCCTGTCGCGGACCGCGTTCCTGCTCACGGGTGAGCATCACGCCGCCGAGGACCTGGTGCAGTCCGCGCTGGCCAAAGCCGCGGTCCGGTGGCGGCAGATCATGGAGTACGGCCAGCCGGAGGCGTACATCCGGCGCACGATGATCAACGAGCACATCTCGTGGTGGCGGCGCCGCCCGGCGCGTCCCATGGCCGAGCTGCCCGAGCTGCCCGGCCCGGACGAGCCGCGCCAGGTCGTGGACCGGGTCGTGTTGGGCCGGGCCCTGGACACGCTCACCGCGAAGCAGCGCGCCGTGGTGGTGCTGCGCTACTACGAGGACCTGACGGAGGCCGAGACGGCCGCCGCGATGGGCTGCTCGATCGGCACGGTCAAGAGCCAGACCCACACCGCCCTCGGCAAGCTGCGGTCCGCGCTGCCCATGTTCGCCGAGCAGGCCGGGGCGTACGCCGACGCGGAAGCCGCCCTGACCCGCGCCCGCACGTCCCGGTCGCGCCGGATCGCGGTCGGCGCGGCGCTGGCCGTGCTGCCGCTGGGCCTGGTCGCCGCGCTGTTCGCCCTGCGCGGCGGCGACTCCGCGCCGCCCCCGCTGACACCCACACCCAGCCCATCGGCATCGGCGTTGCCGCTGTTGCCGCCGCTGCCGACCCGGCTGCCCGAGGCGGCGGATCCGGTGGCCGCACTGCCCCGCGACCGCGGCATCGGCATCGCCACCCTGCTGCGGGTCGACGGCCAGACGACGCCGATCACCGTGGACGTGCTCGCCGGCGGCGAGTGGTTCCGCACGACGGTCCCGCAGAGCCCGACGACCCGGAGCCTCTTCCCGGCCGAGCTGTCGCCCGACGGCCGCTGGCTGGTCCGGATCACCGGTGCGGGCGCGGTCGTCCGCGATCTGACCGGCACGGCCGAGTGGACGGTGCCGGGCGTCCGGCTGCCGCGCTGGTCGCCCTCGGGCGCCCGGCTGGCCGGATACCGCCTCGACGGCCGGGTCGCCGTGCAGTCGACAGCGGACGGGACGCGCTTCGTATCGCAGCCGCGGCGCGAAGGCTGGAGCTGGGCGGGCGTGCTCGACAGTGGCGAGCTGGTGCAGGCGTCGGCGACCGGCCGGGCCGGCGACACCGCGCTGGAGGTGGAGCTGCTCGACCTGGCCGCCGGCACGGCGCGACGGTTCACCGCCGACCTGGGCGTGCTGATGAAGCCGGACGAGCGACTGCCGGCGACCCGGGGGCCCGTCGCCCGGGTGTTCCCCGCCGCGGGCGGTGAGCTGATCGTCGAGGTGCAGCAGGCGAGTCGCGCCGGCCGGATCAGCGGGTACGTGACGCTCTCGGCGGTGGACGGCCGGCCGCTGCGCCGGTACGACCTGCCGCCCGAGGCGTACGCCGGCGGCAGTCCTGCCGGCCGGGCCTGCCTGCGGGGCACGGAGCTGCTGTGGGCTCCCGGTCGGCAGGTCCAGGTGGTGCCCCAGGACGGTAGCGGGGCGGGGTGGACCCTCGATCGCGGCGCGGTCGGCCTGCTGCACATTCCCGGCTGCCCGGAGTACTCCTGAGCGGATGCCTGGCCACACTGCTTCTTGACCGCCGGGCGACCATGCCCGTGCTCGTGGGAACGTCCCGCCACGAGCACGGGCACGGGGTCGCGCGGGCGACAATGGCGGGATGGGTGCCGCGCTGCCGATCATCGACCTGTCCGCCGACCGGGCCGCCGTGGCCGCGGAGATCCAGGCGGCGTGCCGCGACAGCGGCTTCTTCTACCTGACCGGCCACGGCGTGCCCACCGAGCTGCTCGAACGGCTCGACGCCGCGGCGCGGGAGTTCTTCGCGCTGCCCGAGGACGTCAAGCTGGAGATCGCGATGGCCCGGGGCGGGCGCGCCTGGCGCGGGTTCTTCCCGGTCGGCGGCGAGCTGACCTCGGGCCGCCCGGATCTCAAGGAGGGCCTGTACTTCGGCCTCGACCTGCCCGACGACGATCCCCGGGTGCGGGCGGGCCTGCCGCTGCACGGCGCCGACCTGTACCCCCGCCAGGTCCCCGCGCTGGCCGAGCTGGTCCCGGCGTATGTCGCGGCGCTGACCGGGGTGGCGCAGGAGGTGATGCGCGCCGTGGCGGTGAGCCTGGACCTGCCCGCGGACTACTTCGCGAGCGGGTACACCGCCGACCCGACGGTGCTGTTCCGGATCTTCCACTACCCGCCGTCGCCGTCCGGGGACGACGGCTGGGGCGTCGGCGAGCACACCGACTACGGCCTGCTCACCCTGCTGGCGCAGGACGACAACGGCGGCCTGCAGGTGCGTACGCCCAGCGGCTGGGTCGACGCGCCGCCGGTGCCCGGCACGTTCGTCTGCAACATCGGCGACATGCTGGACCGGCTCACCGGCGGGTGGTACCGGTCGACCCCGCACCGGGTGCGCAACGTCAGCGGCAACGAGCGGCTGTCGTTCCCGTTCTTCTTCGACCCGGACTTCTCGGCCACCGTGCCGCCGCTGCCCGGCCGGGCGCGCACCGGCACCGACGGCCACCCGCGCTGGGACGGCCAGGACCTGCGCGCCTTCACGGGGACGTACGGCGACTACCTGCTGGGCAAGGTCGGCAAGGTCTTCCCGCAGCTGCGCGGCGAGGTGCTGTGACCGTCTCTTCGCCCAGCGGGGCGCACGCTGTTCACCTGGGCGACAGCGGCCGTCCATGTCGGCGGGCGACGGTCATGTGATCCGGATCGCCGACTCACGGGAGCAGACGTTGACCGCTCGCTTCGAGTTCTACGAGCGGGCGAGCGCCGGCGTCACCTGGCGGCTGCTGTCCAGCAACAACCGCGACCTGGGCCGCTCGGACAACGGATTCCCCGATGTGGAGGCATGCCTGCGGGCCGTCGACGAGGTCCGCGCGGCGGTCGCCGAGGTCGAGCCGATGATCCACCGCGTGAGCCGCCTCGCCTGGGCCTGGCGCCTGGAGGCCGCCCCCGGCTCGGTCGCCGTCGCCAGTCGTGCCTACCAGCGCCGCGTCCAGGCCCAGACCGCCTGCGACCTGTTCCTCCGCCTGGCCGCCGCGGCCCCCGTCAACCCCGAGGTCCGCCAGACCCGCACCTGACCCCGCCCCACCCCAAGATCGCGACGATCTTGCGCGAACTGTTGGGGATTTGCCCGAGAAGTGCGTGTCGTACCCACCGTCCACGCAAGATCGGCGCATCGCGGGGTCAGTCGTGGGAGCCGCGGCGGAGTTGTTTGAGGGCGGAGCGGTGTTTTTTGGAGTCCAGGCGGCGTTGTTTGGCGCCCTTGCTCATCTTGGTGGGGCGGCGCGGGGGTGGGGGTGGGGACACCGCTTCGCGGAGGAGGGCGGCCAGGCGGGCGCGGGCGGCTTCGCGGTTGGCGAGCTGGGCGCGGTGTTCGCTGGCGGCGATGGTGAGAATGCCGTCGACCAGGCGAGCGGAGAGCCGGTCGAGGGCGCGGGCGCGGAGGTCGTCGGGGAGGGCGTGGGAGCGCTCCACGTCGAAGGAGAGCTCGACGCGGCTGTCGGTCGTGTTGACGCCCTGACCGCCCGGACCGGAGCTGCGGGAGAAGCGTTCGCGCAGCTCGGCAGCGGGTATCACGACCCGGTCACTGATCTTCAAGTCTTCGGCCACGGCTGCGTCCACCCCCTTCGCGTGTTCCCGGCAGCCCGCTGATCATGCCGCAGTGAGAGCGCGACCACTTCACCATTTTCGCCGGTCGGACACAACATATCGACCGGAAGCAAAGTTGCTTAATCGGTTTTCATGGTCGGCGTCACAGGTTCGTCACGAGATCGACCCCCTATTGACACGTTGGGAGCGCGCCCATACCGTGTTCACACTTATCCGGTTCAGTAGACGCTTCGCGATGTCTGCGGGGTGTTGCCAGATGTTTCGGGAGGACGTACATGCGACTGCACAGGTCCGGCTGGGCCGTGACGACCGCTCTCGTGGCGGTCACCGCGCTCGCACTCGCCGGTTGCAAGGGCGGCAGCAGTGAGCCGTCGGAGCCCGGCGGCCCGGTCGAGCTGAAGATCGCTTTCTGGGGCGACTTCGGACTCGACGAGCTGAAGGCCAAGTACGAGTCGGCCAACCCGAACGTGAAGATCGTCCTCAACTCGGGCGAGTACAACGCCCAGCACGAGGACCTGCAGAAGAAGCTCATCGCCGGCACCGGCGCGCCGGACATCGCCGCCATCGACGAGGGCTTCATCGTCAGCTTCCGCGGCCAGGCCGACAAGTTCGTGAACCTGCTGGACAAGGGCGCGAGCCAGTACCAGGACAAGTACCTGGGCTGGAAGTGGAAGCAGTCCCTGTCGGCCGACGGCAAGACCCAGATCGGCCTCGGCACCGACGTCGGCGGTCTGGCCATGTGCTACCGCACCGACCTGTTCCAGGCGGCCGGGCTGCCCGTCGAGCGTGACAAGGTCTCGGCGCTGTGGCCCACCTGGGACGACTTCATCAAGGTCGGCCAGCAGTACACGGCCGCCTCGAAGAAGAAGTTCCTCGACAACGCCACCAACCTGTTCAACCCGATCCTGGGCCAGCAGCCGGTGGGCTTCTACGACGAGTCCGAGGCGCTGAAGCTGGACGGCGGCCCGAAGGTCGCGTTCGACCTGACCATGAAGTCGATCGACGCGGGCCTCTCGGCGAACCTGCCGGCCTGGTCGCCGGAGTGGAACGCGGGCTTCGTCAAGGGTGACTTCGCCGTCCTCGCCTGCCCGGCGTGGATGCAGGGCCACATCAAGAACACCGCGCCCGACACCAGCGGCAAGTGGGACGTCGCGGCCATCCCCGGTGGCGGCGGCAACTGGGGCGGCTCGTTCCTGACCGTGCCCAAGCAGGGCAAGAACGTCGACGAGGCGTACAAGCTGCTGGAGTGGCTGATCCAGCCGGAGCAGCAGATCGAGATCTTCAAGAAGGTCGGCAACCTGCCCTCGCAGCCGGCCCTCTACAAGGACCCGAACATCGCCGACTTCAAGAACCCGTTCTTCAACAACGCCCCGGTGGGCCAGATCTTCTCCAAGACCGCGGAGAACCTGACCCCGCAGTACCTGGGCAAGAAGAACGGTCCGACCCGGGTCGCGGTCGAGAACGTCATCAACTCCGTCCAGGCGGGCACCACCAAGGCCGCCGACGCCTGGGCGCAGGCGGTGAAGGAAGCCGAGAAGGCCAGCAAGGCCTGAGTCCGGCAGTAGGGATCAGAAGGGGTGGGCGTCTCCCTACGGCGTCCACCCCTTCGCCCGCCGCGACGGGACACGGCTCGACCTGCAGCGCCGCAGTGCGGCACGCCGGGCGCCGGACGCGTTCCGCGACGGAATCATATCGACCTTCCTCGGTAAACGGAGGTAATCGTGCGCGGGCTCTCGCGCCGGCTGCACCGATTCGACGTGAAGCAGATGCCTTACGTCTTGATCGCACCCTTCTTCATCCTCTTCGCGATCTTCGGGCTGTTCCCGCTGATCTTCAACGGGATCGTGGCCCTGCGCACCTGGCGCCTGGACGACCCGACCCAGGACGGCTGGGCCGGCCTGGGCAACTTCGAGCGCCTGCTGTCCGACGAGGACTTCTGGAACGCGCTCTACAACACCTTCGGCATCTTCCTGCTGTCCACGGTGCCGCAGCTGTTCCTCGCCATCTGCATCGCGTTCCTGCTCAACCGCAAGCTGCGCGGGCAGATCTGGTTCCGGGTGAGCATGCTGCTGCCGTACATCACCCCGGTGACCGCCTCGACGCTGGTCTTCCTGGTGGTGTTCGGGCGTGACTACGGCACCGCCAACTGGGTGCTGTCGCTGTTCGGCCTGGACGATCCGATCGACTGGCGGGCCGGCAAGCTGCAGTCCTGGATCGCCATCGCCACCATGGTCAACTGGAAGTGGATCGGCTACAACGCGCTGCTCTACCTGTCCGCGATGCAGACCATCCCGCGCGACATCTACGAGGCGTCCGCGCTCGACGGCGCCAGCGCCTGGAAGCAGCTGTGGCGGATCACGGTCCCGATGATCCTGCCCGTCGTCATCTTCACCGTGGTGCTGTCCACCATCGGCGGCCTGCAGCTGTTCACCGAGGCGATGCTCTTCGAGTCGAACCCGGCCGCCGCCACCGGCGGGTCCAACGGCGAGTGGCAGACCATAGCCCAGCTCATCTACAAGACGGGCTGGAAGAACCTGAACCTCGGCTACGCGGCCGCGATGTCCTGGGCGCTGTTCCTGATCATCGTGGTGGTCGCGGCCGTCAACACCCTGGTGACCAACCGGCTCGGAGGAGGACGACGGTGAGCACTGCCCTCGACACCCGCGCGGCCGGCGCGCGGCCCGCGCCGCCCGCCCCGCGCCGCCGCCGCGGCAGGCTCTCGGCGGTCGGCCGCGCCCCGCAGGACTCCCCGGCCGGCGCCTGGACGTACGTCCTGCTCGGCCTCACGTTCCTGATCGCGATCTACCCGATCTACTGGATGTTCGTCATCGCGACGAGCACCGACGCGGCGCTGGCCGAGATCCCGCCGAAGTTCCTGCCCGGCGCCGAGTTCACCAAGAACCTGCGCGAAGTGTTCTCGATGCAGGACGTGTACTTCGCCGAGTCGCTGGTCAACAGCTTCATCGTGTCCACCGTGGTCACGGTCTCGGTGCTGTTCTTCTGCTCGGTGGCCGGCTTCGCCTTCGCCAAGCTGCGCTTTCGGGGCAGCAACGCGCTGATGGTGATGGTCATCCTCACCCTGACCGTGCCCAACCAGCTCGGCGTGGTCGCGCTCTACATCCTCATGGGCTACATGCCCGGCGAGGGCGGCTGGAACGGCACCCTGCTCGCGGTCATCGTGCCCGGCCTGGTCAGCGCGTTCGGCGTGTTCTACATGCGGCAGTTCATCCTCGGCGCGGTGCCCGACGAGCTGATCGAGTCGGCGCGCGTCGACGGCGCGACCACGATGCGCATCTACTGGAGCGTGGTGCTGCCCGCGATCCGGCCCGCGCTGGCCGTGCTCGGCCTGCTCACCTTCGTCGGCACCTGGAACGACTTCCAGTGGCCGCTCATCACGCTGGGCGGCACGGACTTCCCGACCTCGATGGTCGCGCTGTTCGACCTGGCCAGCGGTAATTATGTGCTGTACCGGCGGGTGCTCGCCGGTGCGTTCGTGGCCACCGTGCCACTGATCATTCTTTTGTTCGTCGGGGGCAGGCAGATTGTCCGCGGCATCATGGAGGGTGCGGTCAAATCGTGATGATGGCGTCGCGGTCCAGAAGCATGGTCCAGCTCCACCACGGCTGGCAGGTCTCGGCGGGTGACACGCCGGTGCCCGTCGACCGGGTGCCGGCGACCGTGCCCGGCTGCGTACACACCGACCTGCTGGCGGCCGGGCTCATCCCGGACCCGTACCTCGACGGCAACGAGGACGCGCTGAAGTGGATCGGGCGCACCCGGTGGACGTACGAGACCGGCTTCCTGTGGAACGGGCCGCAGGACGATCGGATCGACCTGGTCTGCGCCGGGCTGGACACCGTCGCCACCATCTCGCTCAACGGCACCGAGGTCGGGCGCACCGCGAACATGCACCGCGGCTACCGCTTCGACCTGCGCTCGGCGCTCACCCCCGGCCGCAACGACCTGCGCATCGTCTTCGACTCGCCGTACGAGTACACGGCGGCGATGGCCGAGCAGGTCGGCGCCCGGCCGGGGGCCTACGACGAGCCGTACAACCTGATCCGGAAGATGGCCTGCAACTTCGGCTGGGACTGGGGCCCGACCGTGGTCACCGCGGGCATCTGGCAGTCCATCGGGCTGCACAGCTGGTCGACGGCGCGGCTGGCCCAGGTGCGCCCGCTGGTCACCGTGGACGGCTCGACCGGCCTGGTCGAGCTGCACATCGACGTGGAGCGGGCCTCCACCGAGCCGCTCACCGTCACCGCCGAGGTCGGCGGCGTGGTGGGGGTGGCCACCATCGGCGCCGGCAGCATCGGGACCACGCTGCGGCTGTCCGTGCCGGACGTGCGGCGCTGGTGGCCGCGCGGGTACGGCGAGCAGCCGCTCTACCCCCTGCGGGTGGTGCTGGCCAGCTCGGGCGGCCGCGAGCTGGACCGCTGGGAGCGCCGGGTGGGCTTCCGCTCGGTGCGGCTGGACACGACGCCCGACGCGCACGGCACGCCGTACACCCTGGTGGTCAACGATGTGCCGGTGTTCGTGAAGGGGGTCAACTGGATCCCCGACGACGCGTTCGTCACCCGGATCACCCGGGAGCGGCTGGCCGAGCGGTTCCGCCAGGCGTGCGACGCGAACATCAACTACCTGCGGGTGTGGGGCGGCGGCCGGTACGAGTCCGACGACTTCTACGAGCTGGCCGACGAGCTGGGCCTGATGGTGGGGCAGGACTTCCTGTTCGCCTGCGCGGCGTACCCGGAGGAGGAGCCGTTCGCGGCGGAGGTCGCGGCGGAGGCGCGCGAGCACGTGGTGCGCCTGGCCGGGCACCCGAGCCTGGTGACCTGGACCGGCAACAACGAGAACATCTGGGGCTTCGCCGACTGGGGCTGGCCCGAGAAGCTCGCCGGGCGCAGCTGGGGCGCCGGTTTCTACCACGAGCTGCTGCCCTCGATCGTGGCCGCGCTCGACCCGACGCGGCCGTACTGGCCGGGCAGTCCCTGGTCGGGCCGCGACGACATCCACCCCAACGACCCGGCGCACGGCACCATGCACATCTGGGACGTGTGGAACCAGATCGACTACACGCACTACCGGGACTACGTGCCCCGGTTCTGCGCCGAGTTCGGGTTCCAGGCGCCGCCCGCGTACGCGACGCTGCGCCGCGCGCTGTCCGACAAGCCGCTGGCCAGCGACTCGCCGGGGATGCGCCACCACCAGAAGGCGATGGACGGCGACCTGAAACTGCGGCGCGGGCTGGACGCGCACCTGCCCGAGCCGCGCGACTTCGCCGACTGGCACTACCTCACGCAGGTCAACCAGGCCCGCGCGATCCGGCTGGCCGTCGAGCACTTCCGGTCCCACCAGCCCGTCTGCATGGGCGCGATCGTCTGGCAGCTCAACGACTGCTGGCCGGTCACCTCCTGGGCCGCGATCGACGGCGACGGCCGCCGTAAACCGCTGTGGTACGCGCTGCGCGACGCGTTCGCCGACCGGCTGCTCACCCTGCAGCCGCGCGACGGCGGCCTGGTCCTGGTCGCGTCGAACGACACGGCCGAGCCGTGGCGGGCCGAGGCGACCGTGACCGGCTACGACCTGGGCGGCAAGGCGCTGGTGTCGACCACGGTCGACCTCGACGTCGCGCCGCGCGCGGTCGCGGTCATCGCGCTGCCCGAGGGGGTCGCGCTGCCCGAGGAGCCCCGGTCGGAGCTGCTCCGGGCGGTCGCGGGCGAGCAGCAGGCGACGTGGTTCTTCGCCGAGGACCGCGAGATCGACTACCCGCCGGCCCGGTACGAGACGAAGGTCGAGCCCGTGCCCGGCGGGTACGACGTCACCGTCACCGCCGGGACCGTGCTGCGCGACCTGTCCCTGTTCCCCGACCGGCTCGACCCGGCCGCCACCGTGGACCGCACCATGGTCACGCTGCTGCCGGGGGAGTCGGTGACCTTTCGGGTCACCAGCGCCGTGGGTCTGCCCGCCGCCAACCTGGCCGCCCGGCCGGTGCTGCGCTGCGTCAACGACATCCCGCGCCACCCGTGACCTTCCCCCTCTCACCCCTGGGAGCACGCACATGAACAGACGGATCCTGGCGGTCGCCGCCGGGGCGCTGATCCTGCTGCTCGGGACGGGCAGCGGCAGCGCCGCCGCGGCCGCCCCCTCCGGCGGCGGGTTCGTCACCCGCCACGGCAGCGACCTCAAGCTCGACGGCAAGCGGTTCCGGTTCGCCGGGACCAACAACTACTACCTGATGTACTCCTCGCCCGCGATGGTCGACGACGTCTTCGCCCGCGCCAAAGGGGCCGGGCTGACCGTGCTGCGCACGTGGGGCTGGCTCGACATCGGCACCGCCGACGACCAGGGCTCGGTGTCGGGCAAGAAGAACGGCGTCTACTTCCAGTACTGGGACGGCACCCGCCCGGCGTACAACGACGGGCCGGACGGGCTGGGCAAGCTCGACTACGTGCTGTGGAAGGCGGGCCAGAGCGGCGTCAAGCTGATCATCCCGTTCACCAACAACTGGTCCGACTTCGGCGGCATCGACCAGTACGTGCGGTGGGCCGGGGCGGACAACCACGACGACTTCTACACCGACCCGGTCATCAAGGGCTGGTACCGCGACTGGATCAGCCACGTGCTGAACCGGGTGAACCCGCTGACCGGGCTGGCGTACAAGGACGACCCGGCGGTCATGCTGTGGGAGCTGGGCAACGAGCCGCGCTGCAAGGGCTCCGGTGTGTACCCGCCGTCGGCGGACTGCACCCCGGCCACGCTCACCGCCTGGGCCGACGAGATGACCCGCCACGTCAAGAGCGTCGACCGCAGGCACCTGGTCGGCGTGGGTGACGAGGGCTTCTACTGCGACGACGCCGCGTCGGCGGACTGGACCACCAACTGCGGCGAGGGCGTCGACTCGGTCGCGCTCGGCAAACTGCCCGCCGTGGACGTGGTCTCGTTCCACCTCTACCCGGACGGCTGGGGCAACCGCACCGCCCAGTGGGGCGCCGACTGGATCGCGCGGCACCACCGCGACGCGAAGCGGATCGGCAAGCCGTCCTTCCTGGGCGAGTTCGGCTGGCGCGACAAGGCCACCCGCAACCCGGTCTACCAGCAGTGGACCGAAGCCGCCGCGAGCGACGGGGGCGACGGCTTCCTCTACTGGATGCTCAACGGCATCCAGGACGACGGCACCATGTACCCGGACTACGACGGTTTCACCGTGGCCTGCCCGGGGACGGTGTGCCAGACCATCACCAACGCCGGGACGATCATCTCGACCGGGCGGCGGACGTTCCCGCCGGTCGCCGATCACGACGGCGCCGTGGTGCCGTTCGGCTCGGCGGCCACGCTGCGCCCGGCGGCCAACGACATCGCGTACCAGACGCACGTCCGGGCCGACAAGATCGACCTGGACCCGGCGGCGGACGGGCGGCAGACCAGCCTGATCGTGGCCGGGGGCGCGTTCGCGCTGGCCGACACGGGTGAGCTGACGTTCACCCCGGGGGAGGGCTTCTCCGGCAAGGCTGTGGCGAGCTACACGATCCGCGACACGGCGGCGCGGCTGTCGAACACGGCCACGGTGACCGTGACCGTGCTGCCCGACCCGACCGCGGCCATCCCGCTGGCCTCCTGGGAGACCGGGGTCGAAGGCTGGGCGCCGGGCGACTGGCAGGCCAACGCGGGCACGCTGTCCGGGCAGACCTCGTTCGTCACCGACGGAGCGGCGGGCCTGCACGCCGACGCGGCCGACGGCGGCTGGTTCGGGGTCGGCTTCCCGGCCCCGGTGGACCTGTCGGGCAAGACGTCGGTCAAGTACGACCTGCGTACCGGCGCGGCGGGCACCTCGACCAGCATCGTGCTGCAGACCGGCCCGAACTGGACCTGGTGCCAGGGCCCGTTCAACTGGGTCAACCAGGACACCGCCCGGACCTCGGTCGAGGTGGACCTGCAGACCGGCCTGTCCTGCGACCCGTCCTCGCTGACCGAGGTGCACGCGGTGTACCTGTGGCTCAGCCCCGGGTCCTTCGACCTGGACAACCTGCGGGCGGAGTAGGCGGGGCCTCGTCGCCCGCTTGATCGCTGTTCCGTGTCAGAAGCTGTGGTGAGGCTGCGGATTCCGGCACGGAACAGCGATCTTCGCGTATTGCGCCGAGGGGTTAGGGTCAGCGGCAGCGCGGACGGGGACGGTGCTGATGAGATGGTGGGGGCGGGTGCCGCCGTGGCTGTGGGCCGCGCTGATCGGCGCCCACTGGGCGGGCTGGCAGGTGGGCGGGCTCGCCATGGGCGACTCGCCGGTGCCCGGGTCGCCGCCGCCGTCGGCATGCGAGCTGGTGCGGCCCGAGGCGCTGGCCCGGCTCGGGCTCACCGTGGACGGCCCGGTCGAGCGGCGGACCAGGGATGACGTCAGCGCCAGCGAGTGCCTCTGGTCCGCCGGCCCCGCGGTCAGCCTGGACGTCGTGGTCAACCACCACGGCGGGGACGGCCGGCCCGGCAGCGCCCGCCGGAGTGCGGGCTGGCCGCAGCGCGTGTTCCACTCGGGATTGGCCGAGGTCAGCCATCCGGCCGTCCCCGGGGCGGAGGCGGTGCAGGTGCTCTACGGACCCGCCGCGATGAAAGAGATCGATGGCAGGGAGGGGATCACGCAGGTCCAGCTGTGGATGCAGGCGGGCGCCTACTCCGTGCTCGTCTACTGGACCACCACCGCGGACGAGCGGGGGCAGGCGGAGCAGACCGCGCGATGGCTGGCGGCGGAAGTGGTGGCGGGGCTGTGAGCGAGACGGGACCGCGGCCGCTGGTCGCCCACGACATCTCCGCAGGCGAGCTCCTGCGCTTCGTGGCCAAGACAGCGGTGTTCATCACGATCGTGGTGCTCGGTGCGATCACGGGCCACCACCTCGGCCCGGCGCTCGGCCCGACGCTGTCCCGGCTCGACGTCACGCACACCGACGACTTCGTCCGGCCCGCTCCACCCGACCTCGCCGACCTCCCCGCCCGCATCCCCGTCCCCTGACCGACGTCGCCGCTGCTCCGGCTGGGTCTGCGGGGCGGTGGGGAAGATCGCTGTTGCGGGTCAGAACCTGCGGTCAGACTGCAGGTCCTGACCGCAGACAGCGATCTTCGCCGGACGCCAGGCTTCGCCGGACGCCAGGCTTCGCCGGAGCGATCTTCGCTGGACGGCAACCTTCGCCGGTCAGTGGGGCTCGGCCGACGTGGTGGTCAGGCGGCCACGGGGAGGGTGATGGTGTGGCCGGTGTGGGTGACCTTGGCGTGGAGGTAGCGCAGGTTGTCGGGCTTGGCGTGGACGGCGGTCGGGACGACGTGCGCCACCTCGATGCCGTGGTCGCGCAGCTGGCCGGGCTTGTCGGGGTTGTTGGTGAGCAGGTCCACGCGGGGGACGCCGAGCGCGGCCAGCATCTGCGCGGCGGCGGTGTAGTCGCGCTCGTCGTCGGCGAAGCCGAGCGCCCGGTTCGCCGCGTAGGTGTCCAGGCCCGAGTCCTGCAGGGCGTACGCGTCGAGCTTGGCGTACAGGCCGATGCCGCGGCCCTCCTGGCGCAGGTAGAGCAGGTAGCCGCCGGTCTCGGTGATGCGCTGGACGGCCTCGCGCAGCTGGGGGCCGCAGTCGCAGCGGGCGGAGCCGAACACGTCGCCGGTCATGCACTCCGAGTGGGCGCGGACCAGCGGCGTCGCGGCGTTCGCGAAGTCGCCGAGGCCGAGCGCGAGGTGCTCCAGGCCGTCGGACAGGCCGGTGAAGGTGAAGACCTCCGCGGTGGTCGCGTACCCGTCGGGGAAGCGCAGCGGAACGGTCACCCGGGTCCGTACGCCCAGCGGCTCGGTCATGGCTCACCAGTCTCGTCGTCGAAGCCAACTCGCTCTACAGGTAACGCGGATCTTGCGTCTTAGTTGTTGAAGGCTCAAGAACTGTGTGAAATTCCCTCACCTCCCTCTGTGCTGTAGGACACACGCCGCGTAGCATCCGCAGCCATGACCGTCTCGCCCCCCGCTTCGTCCCAGGTCACCGCCCCCGACCAGGACAAACCCCTGACCGGCGGGGTACGCGCCGGGTACGCGCTCGGCTCGCTGGCCACCGGCGCGTTCGGCACCGTACCGGGCCTGCTGCTGCTGCCGTACCTCACCGACAACCTGGGCGTCGCCGCGGGCCTGGCGGGCCTGCTGGTGCTGGTGCCGAAAGCGTGGGACGTGCTGATCAACCCGGTGGCGGGCCGGATCTCCGACCGGACGGTCTCGCGCTGGGGCGCGCGCCGACCGTACCTGCTGTTCGGCGGGCTCGCGGTGGCGGTGCTGTTCGCCCTGATGTTCGCCGCGCCGTTCGGCACCGGCAGCGGGGCGTCGGCCTACGTCGCGGTCGCGTTCCTGGCCACCGCGACGGCGTACGCCTTCTTCCAGGTGCCGTACGTGGCGATGCCGGCCGAGATGACCGACGACTACACCGAGCGCACGCGCCTGATGACCTGGCGCGTGGCCGTGCTGGCGATCGCGATCCTGGTCTCCGGCGCGGTCGCGCCGATCGTGGTGCAGGCCGGGGGCGGGGGCGTGCCCGGACACCGCTGGATGGGCCTGTTCGTCGCGGTGCTGATCATCGCCGGGGCGCTGGGCGCGTTCTTCGGCACCCGGCGCGCGCCGGTGGGCCGGGTGACCGAGAGCGAGCCGTCGCTGCGCGCGCAGCTCGCCGTGGTGCGCGGCAACCGGCCGTTCACGGTGCTGCTGATCGTGTTCGTGGTGCAGTCGATCGGCGTCGCGACGATGCTGGCGGGCGTCAAGTACGTCGCTGACCACGTGCTGGAGCGCCCGGAGGACGGCCCGACGCTGCTGTTCGCCTGCTTCGTCGGCCCGGCGCTGCTGGTGATGCCGCTGTGGAGCCGGATCGGCGCCCGGGTCGGCAAGACGAAGGCGCTGGTGCTGGCCTCGGTGCTGCTGGCCGGTGGCGCGCTGGCGCTGGTCGTGGCGGGTTCGGTGGCGCCCGTGGTGGCGTACCTGATCACGGGTGTGATCGGCGTCGGCTACGCGGGTCAGCAGGTCTTCGCGATGGCGATGCTGCCGGACTGCGTGGCGTACGACGCCGCGCGCACCGGCCGCCGCCAGGCGGGTGTGTTCACCGGCCTGTGGACGGCGGGGGAGACGTTCGGGCTCGCGCTCGGCCCCGGCATCTACGCGCTGGTGCTGCAGCTGTCCGGCTACGCCTCTTCGGCCAGCGGCGCGGCGGCGCAGTCCGACACGGCCCGGCTCGGCGTGCTGCTCGGCTTCAGCGTGGTGCCCGCGCTGCTGGTCGGCCCGGTGACGCTACTGCTGCGCCGCTACGACCTGACCCCCGACCGCCTGGCATCGGTGCAGGTCACGGCCGGTCCGGACGCTACCGATAGGGTGACGCGATGATCGACGCACTCCCGACCCAGGGCGTACCGGCCGAGCAGGTGCTCGCCGAGCTGCGCGGCATGCGCCAGGCGGACCTGCCCACCCACGGCGGGCGGCTGTTCGCCTACGTCTACGACCCGGCGCGGGCCGGGCTCGACGAGCTGGCGATGTCCGCGTACGCCCTGTCCGCGCACGTGAACGGGCTCGACCCGACCGCCTTCCCGTCCCTGCTGGCGACCGAGAACGCGCTGGTCGCCGCGGCGGCCCGGGTGCTCGGCGCGGGGCCGGGCACGGCCGCGCCGGACGTGGTCGGCTCGGTCACCAGCGGCGGCACCGAGTCGCTGATCCTGGCCGTGAAGACGGCCCGCGACGCGCACCCGGAGATCACCGCGCCGCGGCTGGTGGTCCCGTCCACGGCGCACGCCGCGTTCGCCAAGGCCGCCCACTACCTCGGCGTCGCGCTGGACCTGGTGCCGGTCGACCCGGAGACGTTCACGCCGGACCCGGCCGCCATCGCCGCCGCGATCACGCAGGACACGGTGCTGGTCGCGTGCTCCGCGCCGTCGTACGCGCACGGGGTGGTCGACCCGGTCGAGCAGATCGCGGCGATCGCCGCCGAGCGGGGCGTGCGCTGCCACGTGGACGCCTGCTTCGGCGGCTGGGCGCTGCCGTTCCTGCGCCGGGTCGGGGTGAGCGTGCCCGCCTTCGACTTCGGCGTGCGCGGCGTGACCAGCGTGTCGGTGGACCTGCACAAGTACGCGTACACCCCCAAGGGCGTGTCCGTGCTGCTGCACCGCGACGCCGCGCTGCGCCGCCCGCAGTACTTCGCCTTCGCCGACTGGCCCGGCTACACCATGATCAACCCGGTGATCTCGTCGACCCGCTCCGGCGGCCCGATCGCCGCGGCCTTCGCCACCCTGCGCCACCTGGGCGACGAGGGCTACCTGGAACTCGCCCGGCAGACCCGCGACGCCGTCGCCGGGCTGGCCAAGGCCGTGTCCGGAGTGGACGGGCTGCGCCTGCTCGCCCCCGCCGACTACACCGTGGTCTGCCTGGCCGCCGACGACCCCGGCCTGGACCTGTTCGTGCTCGCCGACGAGCTGGCCGCGCGCGGCTGGCACACCCAGCCGCAGCTGCCGTACGCCGACCTGCCCGCCAGCATCCACCTCACGGTGACCGCGTCCGTGCTGCCGCAGGTGCCCGAGTTCGGCCAGGCCCTGGCCGAGGCGGTGTTCGCCGCCCGCACCCAGGGCCCGGTCGAGCTGCCCGCCGAGCTGCTCGCGCTGGCCTCGTCGCTGCCCCCGGAGCAGCTCACCCCGGAGCTGGTCGCGGCCCTGGCCCAGCAGTTCGGCCTGGTCGGCGGCGAGCCCGGGGCGGCCCCCCGCCTCGCCGTCGTCAACGCCGTCCTCGCCGCCGCTTCCCCGCGCCTGCGCGAGGCCCTGCTCATCGAGTTCGTCAGCCTCCTCCAACGCCCCACCTGGTAGTCCTGAAAGGAAGGGCACCTTCTTAACGCTCCGCGTTGTAGAAGGTGCCCTTCTTAACGCATTGCCTTGTCGAACGTGCTCTTCTTGACGCTTTGCCCTGTCGAACGCGCCCTTCTCCACCTGGTCGGTGATGCCTCGGTGCGGCGCTGGTCGGCGGCCGTGACCGTCCGGTCAAGGCGTGCGTCTGCCAGGGCCGCCCGGCGGTGGGCGTGTGGTGACGCCCGCGGCCACTGGTGAGGCGTCGGCTAGCCTCGGGCCATGGACGGGGTGGACAGCACGGTGCAGCTCCAGGGCGGCTCGGAATGGCGGCTGGTGCGCGGATCCGGACCGGCCGGGCCAGGTGCCGCGTTCGCGGAGGCGTATCACCGCCAGCGGCAGACGGTGCAGGTGTGGCTCACCGACGCGGCACTGCGGGAGCTGGCCGAGCTGCTGGAGCAGGAGCTGTCCCGGCGACCGTCCGGATCGGACGACGTCGAGCGCCTCGCGGCCTGCCTGCTCGACCTGCAGCAGCGCGGCGGGCTGAGCGGCTGGCAGACCCTGACCCGGGGGTGCGAGCTCGGCGGGATCGCGTACGACCGGCTGCTGGTCGAGGCCGACGGCTCGGCGGAACTCTACGACCGCTGGTGCCCGATCCGGCACGACGAGCTGTCCGACGGCACCGCCCGGTCGATCGGCGTGAAGTTCCACCCGCCGCGCAGCGGGGAGAAGCGTCGCTTCCGGCCGTTCGGCGTGGGGTTCCGGGAGACGTACCTGCCGCCCGAGGACGAGAGCCGGCCCTACGAGTACGGCGTGGAGACTGCGTACCCCTCGCTGGCCGCCCTGCTGCAGGGACTCGTGCCCGGCGCCGTCGCGCCCGGCGAGTCGCGCGAGGCGGAGGACATGCTGGTAGCACAGCTCGCCGCGCTGGTCGGCAGGGAGATCGGGGACGGCGCCGCCGCGCCCGGACGGCTGCGCGACCTCGTCGCCGCCCACTGCCGCGAGCTCGACGTCGCGTACGAGCTCGTGGGCCTGACCCGCCGGATCACCCTGCTCGACGTCCCGGACCCCGACGCCGGGACCGCGTTCGTGCTCGCGCTGTCGATCGACGCCAACCGCCCCGTCCCCGAGGTGACCTTCACCGAGGCCACGCAACGCCTGCACCGCAACGGCCGCCGCAACGAGTACGCGCTTGCCCTGCCCACGTCAGCGGTGCCGCAGGCGGTCGCCCACCTCACCGGGCGGTTCCCGGCGCAGGCGCCCGCCGAGCTGCCCGAAGACCCGGCGGAGCAGCTCGCCGCCTGGCTGACGGCGCTGGCCGCGGCGGGCCCGCTCGGCCCCGGCCGCGCCCAGCGCGCGGTGCGCGACGAGGTGGCGTCCTGGCTGGCCGAGGCGGGCGTGCCGCACACGGTCCGCAACCACCGGCGCGATGAGCCGCTGCTGGAGGTGTGGCGGGAGTCCTCCGGCTCCGCCTACACCCTGCGCCTGCGCCTCGACCCGCAGGACGCCGCCGTGGGCGTCGTGTTCTCGGAGGAGTACGACTACGTCTCGCGCGGCGGCCTCGGCGGCCGCGAGGACTCCTACACGGCACGCTGCCCGTACGCGTCGCTCGGTGCGCTGGTCGCGTACTTCGAGGCGCGGGGTGCGGGCACACCCCATCCGGCGGGCGACCTGGAGGACCGGCTCGCCGCCGCCCTGACCGCCCTGGTCGACGCGGGTGAGCTGGACGCCGCCGCACCGATCGCGGCGAACCGGGACCGGGTCGCGGGCTGGTTCGCCGAGGCGGGCGTACCGGTCACGACCGACCACTGGGCCTGGGTGAGCATGGACTAGCCGGGACCCGTCTCACTTGCGCAGGAGGCAGGTGAGGCGGGCGGTGCAGATGCGGTTGTCCTCCTCGTCGGTGATGACGATCTCGTAGGTGACGACGGTGCCGCCGCGGTGCAGCGGGGTGGCCACGCCGGTGACCAGGCCGCTGCGGGCCGCCTTGTGGTGGGTGGCGCTGATGTCCACGCCGACCGCGTACGGCCGCCCGATGGTCGCGCCGTGCAGCGTGGCGCCGATCGAGCCGAGCGTCTCGGCCAGCACGCAGGACGCGCCGCCGTGCAGCAGGCCGAACGGCTGGGTGTTGCCCTCCACCGGCATGGTCGCGACGAGCCGCTCCGGGGTCGCCTCCAGCAGCGTGATGCCCATCCGCTCGGCCAGCGCCCCGTGCATCGTCGTGTCGTATGTCATCTCCACCCGCCGCACGTTACCCGCCGGTCACCAGCGCGGACAGGGCCCGTACACGGCTTCGGGGAACCCGCGGGCCTCCGGGGGAGCGGAGGCGGCGGATTCCCCGAAACGGTGTGGGCGGCTGCGCTCAGGGAGTGGAGCCGCGGTAGTGCCCGAGCGTGGCGATGCCGACGATCCAGCCGACGAACAGGCCGTAGATGGCGCCCGAGCCGGCCGCCTGGAACGCGCCCAGCAGCGACGCGTCCGAGCGGATGAAGGCGGTGAGCAGGCCCGCGACGGCGCCCGCGAAGATGTAGCTCGACCAGCCGGCCATGAGCTGGCTGAAGGTGCCTCGCGCGCGGCCCAGCTGAGCGTTGGTGGACAGGGCGAGGAAGACGGCCGTGAAGACGATCAGCAGGATCGCCTTCAGGTCGGCGGCCAGCACGTCCTGCACGGAGTCGTCGGCGTCGAACCTCCACGCCGGCCAGGCCAGCAGGCGCAGGAACCAGCCGCCGGCGGTGTCGGGGTCGGCGTTGTCGTTCGCCCAGTCGACGTACACCGGGCTGCCGAACACCAGCACGAGGATGAGTGCGGCGATGACGCCCGCACCGGTCGCGGTGCGGTATCGCGAAGCGGTGAGTACCATGGCGCCTCGATTGCCGGGCCCCACGGTCGGTAAACATGCATGCCCAATGTGTACAGATTAGTCCCGCGTGCCCGGGCGCACAGCGGACGTGCGCCCGGCGTCGGCGGTGATCAGGGGGTACGCGGGCGCGGCGCCTGCGAGTGGCGCCCGGCGGTCATCCTGGTGGCCAGCCACACGAAGAACATGGCCAGCGCCAGCTGGATGATGTGCCGGATCCAGTCGATGCCCCGGGTCTCGCCGACGCCCAGCCAGGTGGCGATGATGCCGCCCAGCGTCGCGGCCAGGATGCCGGCTATCACCGTCATCAGCGCGGAGATGTTCTGGTGTCCCGGCAGCAGCAGCCGCCCCAGGTACCCGACGATCGCGCCGCCGACGATGCCCCAGATGATCGCCCCGATCATGCGCACGCCCCCCGTGATCATTCCTGTTACCACGCCAGTATCGGCTGATCACGGGGCGGTTCGGGAGGTTTCGCGAATATCGGTCAGCTCTGCCGGCCGCGCCGGGACGGGGCACCGAGCACGCAGGACGGGCTGGGCACCCGCGTAGCGTGCCCGGTGGGGTGCGGCAGCCCGGTATCCGGGTCGCGGCGGAACACCGTCACCGAGTCACCCTCCTGATTGGCCACGTAGAGGAAGTCGCCGATCAGGGCGAAGTGGCGCGGCCACCGCCCGCCCGCGGGCACGTCGGCCAGCGGCCGGGGGACGGCCCCGTCCAGCGCGAACACGGTCAGGCAGTCCGCGCCGCGGTTGGCCACGTAGAGGAACCGGCCGTCCGGCGAGCACTCCAGATGGCTCGGGTAGTTGCGCTCACCGGGCTCGCCGGCGGTCGCGGGCACCGCCGCGACCGGCCGCAGCCGGCCGTCGGCCTCCGGCGCGCAGGCGACCACCGTCGAGTCGAGCTCGCCCGTCACGTACACCGTCCCGGAGGGGTGCACCGCGAGGTGGCGCGGGCCCGTGCCCTCCGGCATCGGCGAGGTGGCCACGTGCCGCAGCCGGCCGGACGGCTCCACCGCGTAGCTGCGCACGTCGTCGGTGCCCAGGTCGGCGACGTAGAGCAGGCCGTCCGGGGCGAACAGGGCCATGTGCGCGTGCGCCGAGCCCTGCCGCTCCGGGTCGGGGCCGTTGCCCGCGTGCTCGACCAGGTCGTGCGGGGGGCGCAGGGCGCCGTCGGGGCCGATCGCCAGCACGCCGACCGAGCCGCCGCTGTAGTTGGCCGCGACCACGAACCGGCCCTGCGGCTCCACGCCCAGGTGGCACGGGTCGGCGCCGCCGCTGGGCTGCGTGCCGAGCAGGGTCAGCTCGCCGCCGTCGGCGACCGCGTACGACAGCACCTGCGCGGCGGACTCGCTGGCCGCGTAGAGGTGGGTGCCCTCCGGATGCCAGGCGATCCACGACGGATCGACGGCCGCCACGGGCGACAGGGCCGGCTCCAGCCGCCCGGACTCCGGGTCCTGCCGCCAGCCGGTGATCGCGTGCGCGGTGCCGGCGTTGGCCGTGTACGAGCCGATGTAGACCAGATCCGGCGGCACGAGACTCGTCCCGGTGCGCCGCTCCCGCGGCTCGCCCAGCGATTCAGCGCGTTCCGGTGAAGCCGATGCCATGCAGGCAGCTTAGTCGGCCGTGTTGATCAGGCGGGCAGGTGCACGGTGAAGCGGCAGCCGCCGCCGGCGTTGGCCACGCCGACCCGGCCGCCGTGCGCCTCCACGAGTCCACGCACGATGGCCAGGCCCAGCCCGCCTCCGCCGTCCGTGCCGGGCGTCCGCGCCTTCGCGCCGCGGAAGGCCACGTCGAACACGTGCGGCAGGTCCGTGTCGGCGATGCCGCCGCAGGTGTCGGCGACCTCCAGCCAGCCGCCCTCGGCGTCGCGGCCGCCGGACACCGTGACGGTGCCGTCGGCGGGCGTGTAGCGCACCGCGTTGAGCAGCAGGTTCGCCACGATCCGGGACAGCTCGCGCTCCCCGGCCCGCAGCGTCGGCCACTGCTCCTGCGCGGCCACCAGGCGCACGCCCCGGGCCGCGGCGAGCGGGGCGGCCGCCGCGACCGCGTCGGAGACCACCTCGCCCAGCGGCACGTCCACCGGGGACAGCGCCAGCGCGCCCGCGTTGATCCGCGACAGCTCGAACAGGTCGTCGACCAGCGCCGCCATCCGGTCGGTGCCGGTGCGGATGCGGCGGTGGTACTCGGCGACCGCGGCCGGCTCGCTGACCACGCCGTCCTCCAGCGCCTCGGCCATGGCCCGCATGCCCGCCAGCGGGGTGCGCAGGTCGTGGGACACCCAGGCGATCAGGTCGCGGCGGCTCGCCTCGACCTGGCGCTCCCGCTCGCGCGCGTCGGCCGCCCACATCGCCGAGCGGGCCAGCCGCCGCCCCACCCAGCCGCCGATCAGCAGGCTGACCAGCCCGGACAGCGGCACCACGAGCAGCAGCACGCGCAGGTCGTGCGGGGAGATGAACATGCCCTCGGCGACCGCCAGCACGCCCGCCAGCATCGCCAGCACCGTGGCCGCCAGCAGCACGCAGACGTTCAGGGTGATCGAGCGCCGGTGCAGCACGCGCAGCAGCAGCGCCGCGGGCAGCCAGACCACCGCGGCCCCGGCCAGCGCCGCGAGCAGGATCAGCAGCATGTCACGCACCGGCGGCTCCCGGCCGGTCCGCGGGGGTGCCGGACACCGGCTCGTACCGGTAGCCGACGCCCCACACGGTGTGGATGCGCCGCGGCGCGGACGGGTCCGGCTCGATCTTCTCGCGTAGCCGTCGCACGTGGACGGTGACCGTGGACTGGTCGCCGAAGGTCCACCCCCACACCGACTCCAGCAGCTGCGCCCGGCGCAGGGCCACCTCCGGATGCGCCATCAGGTACGCGAGCAGGTCGAACTCGCGTACGGTCAGCGCGAGGTCGCGGCCGCCGAGGCGGGCGGTGCGCCGCACCGGGTCGACGACCAGGTCGCCGTCGGCGAGCACGGCGTCGGCCGCGGCGGCGGGCGTGGTGCGGCGCAGCACCGACTGGGCCCGCAGCACCAGCTCCCGGGGCGAGAACGGCTTGGTCACGTAGTCGTCCGCGCCGAGCTGCAGCCCGGCGATGCGGTCGACCTCCTCGCCGAGCGCGGTCAGCATGATGATCGGCACGCCGGGGCCGGGCGCCGCGCGCAGCCGCCGGGCCACCTCCAGCCCGTCGATGCCGGGCAGCATCAGGTCCAGGATCACCAGATCGGGGCGTTCGCCGGCGTACGCGTCGAGCGCGGCCTGCCCGTCGGCCGCCAGCACGACCCGGTGCCCGGCGTGTTCGAGGTAGCGGCGAACCACGTCGCTGACGGTGGGATCGTCGTCCACGACGAGCACGGTGGTGGCCATGACGCGAGCGTACGTCCTGTTCACGGGCCGGGTCGGCGAGCGGGGCCACGGGATCCTTACGATCCGCGAACGCGGCCGCCACGCGGCCCCCGCACGCTCTAGCGTCATCGATATGACGAGGATGTTCGGCAAGCCCGCCTTCTGGGCGGTGGCCGCGGTGCTGGCCGTGGCCCTGGCGTTCGGACTGTACTGGTTCCAGCCCTGGAAGCTGGCCACCTCCAAGACGGTCGACGACGCCGCACCCGTGGTCGTCGCCCCGTCGGCCGCTCCGGCGCGCACGCCCGGCGCGCCCGCGCCGTCCCCGGTCGCGGTGCTGCTCGCCGAGGGCGCCCTGGTCACGCACGAGCACGACAGCTCCGGCACGGTGCAGCTGGTGCGCCTGCCCGACGGGCGCCATCAGGTCATCCTGCGCAAGCTGGCCACATCGGACGGCCCCGACCTGCGGGTCTGGCTCACCGACCAGCGGGTGCTGCCCGGCCGCGACGGCTGGCACGTCTTCGACGACGGCAGGCACGTGGAGCTGGGCCGGCTCAAGGGCACCCACGGCACGCAGGTCTACGACGTGCCCGCGGGCGTCGATCCGGCGCAGTTCTGCAGCGTCACCATCTGGTGCGCGCGGTTCAAGGTCTCGTTCGCCGCCGCGGAGCTGGCCGCGTGACGCGGCGCGTCCACTCGGGAGGGTGACGGTCCGTCAGGTGAAGTAGTACCGACGGTATGACCCATCGACATATGCATTCCTGGGCACCTATCATTTCGTCATGGCGCGGACTCGTACGGTGACAGGTGCCGGCATCATCGCCACGGCGGCGCTCGTCCTCATCTTCGGAAACCAGCCCTTCACCGAATGGGTGCACAGGCACACCAGCGGTGACAGTGCGTGGGGCTGGTTCCTGCGCGTGCTCTCCTGGCCCCACTGGGCCTTCGGACCGGTC
Source organism: Catellatospora sp. NPDC049609 (assembly GCF_040675365.1). Classification (NCBI taxonomy): domain Bacteria; kingdom Bacillati; phylum Actinomycetota; class Actinomycetes; order Micromonosporales; family Micromonosporaceae; genus Catellatospora; species Catellatospora sp. NPDC049609. The sequence goes on from NZ_JBFAOU010000016.1 coordinate 78,573, forward strand.
GACGGCTCCAGCGGTGCGATGCGCCGCCTGCTCGCCGACGACCTGCGCGCGCTGTTGCTGATCCTGTTCGTCGCGGTCATCCTCGGCGTGGTCAGCAAGGCGGTCACCGGCGGTGCCGGCGGCTTCTTCCTCGGTTGGGCGGCACTGATCTTCGCATCGGCGCTGGCCGCCTTTTTGACCGCATTCATCATCGCCAACCCCACGCTGGTCGGCGCGCTCCAGGCCGCGCACGCCGGTTCGGCGTACGGCCTGTTCGTCGGCTGGGTCGTCGGCATCCTCACCGGCACCGCCAAGGGCGCCGGCTCGTAGCGGCGGCCGGCCGCGTTCCCGACCCGTTCTTGCATAGACGTTGGCCTATCTGGATGACTTCGATCTCGAGCCGCCGAGCGCCCCACCGGCGACGATCATGGTGGCGGGC